>JADLDF010000023.1 GCA_020846815.1 Gammaproteobacteria bacterium
GCGCGCAGCGCGATCCTCGGCCGCGATCGCACGGCGCGCGTGCAGCTCGTGCGCGATGGCGTCGTCGAGGAGAAGCCGGTGCAGTTCCTGGAGTGGCCGAGCGAACGCGTGATCGTGCTGGCCGGCCTCGATGCCGGCGCGACCCTGATCTCGCAGCCCCGCCCCGACCTCGTCGGCCAGCGCGTCGCACCGACCACGGATCCGTCGGCGGTGCCGCGTGGTGCCCGACCCCGCGGCTCGGAAGCCCGCAAGGCGATGTGAAGGAGACGCCGCGATGCGCTTCGACCTGAAAGTGGCCCTGCGCTACTTTGCCTCCAACCGGTTGCAGTCGGCGTTGCTGGTCGGCGGCGTCGCGATCGCCGTCATGGTGTTCACGTTCAATGCCGCGCTGATCAACGGTCTCGCCGAGTTCCAGATCCAGCGCGTCGTCGGCAGCTCCTCGCACGTGACTTTCGAACCCGCGAAGCTCGCGCCGGCGCTCGCGCCCGCCGCGGCGGGCGTCGAGCGTCTCGTGGTCTCGCAGCGCGCGCTGGAGCGTCGCGAGCAGATCAAGCAGTGGCGCACCGTGGAGCAGGTCATCGACACCATCCCGGGCGTGACCGGCGTCTCGCTGAACATCCTCGGCACGGGCCTGGTCTCGCGCGGCCAGCTGACGTTGCCCGTGACGCTCAAGGGCGTCGAGCCCGCGCGCCTGTCGGCGATCGCGCCGATCGACGAGACCATCGTCGATGGTGAGCCGCGCCTGGGGCTGAATGACGTGCTGATCGGCCGCAAGCTCGCGCAGGATCTCGGCATCCGCACGGGTCAGCCGATTTTCATCACCAGCGACCAGGGGCGCGAGCGCACGCTGACCGTGCGCGGCCTGTACTCGACCGGTGTCGACAGCCTCGACGCGCGCCTCGCCTACGTGAATCTCGACACCGCGCGCGTGCTGTTCGACCTGCCCGAAGGCCTGACCGAGATCGAGGTCAAGCTCGCCGACATCTATGCCGCGCGCGAGGTCGCGAGGCAGCTCGCCGACACCACGGGGCTCGAGGTCACGGCCTGGATGGACAAGAACCAGCGGCTGCGCGAGGCGCTCGAGGGGCAGGGCAGCTCCGGCGGCATCATCAAGATGTTCACGCTGGTCACGATCGTCGTCGGCGTGGCGAGCGCGCTGCTGCTGACGACGTTCCGCCGCCGGCCCGAGATCGGCATCATGCGCAGCTTCGGGATTTCGCAGCGTTTCGTGCTGTCGGTGTTCCTGCTGCAGGGCGCGCTGATCGGCGTCATCGGCTCGGTGGTCGGCTGCGCGCTCGGCTGGGGCTTCAGCACGCTGCTCGCGAACCTCACGGGCGCGAGCGGCCGCGCGCTGCCGGTGGACCCGGCCCTCGGCCAATACCAGCTCGCGCTGCTGCTCGCGGCCGCGGCCAGCATCGGCGCGGCGATCTGGCCGGCGCATTCGGCCTCGAGGATCGATCCGGTCGAGGCGATCTCGCAATGACCCACTGGCTGCAACGGCTGCTCGGGCGTGCCACGCCTGCGACGGCTCGAACGACGACCCACGAGGTGGACATGGACGCTCCCCTGCTCGAGGTGCGCGACCTGCGCAAAGTATTCGTGGACCGGGACTTTCAGACCCCGGTGCTCAAGGGCGTGAACTTCACGCTCGGCCGCGGTGAGATGGTCGCGATGCTCGGTCCCTCGGGCAGCGGCAAGAGCACGCTGCTGTCGATCCTCGGCACGCTGATGCGTCCGACCTCCGGGAGCTTTCGCATGCTCGGCCGTGAGCTCACGCGGCTCGGCGAGAAGGAGCTCTCGGACTTCCGCAACCAGCAGATCGGCTTCATCTTCCAGTACCACCACCTGCTGCCGGACTTCACGGCGCTCGAGAACGTGCTGTTCCCGCACGCCGGCCGCGTCGGCCGCGAGACCTGCGCCGGGCGCGATCGTGCGGCGATGCTGCTCGAGCGCGTGGGTCTGCGCGACCGCATGCACTATCGCGCCACGCGGCTCTCGGGCGGCCAGAAGCAGCGCGTGGCCATCGCCCGCGCGCTCATGAACCAGCCCGCGCTGGTGCTCGCCGACGAGCCGACCGGCAACCTCGACCGCGAGAACGCCGATCAGGCGTTCGCGCTGATGCAGCAGATCCAGCGCGAGACCGGCACGACCTTCCTGCTTTCGACCCACGATCGCGAGCTCGCCGATCGTTGCCAGCGGCGCATCTACATCCGCGGCGGCGTGGTCGTCGACCAGGCGACGGAGGGCGTGCGTGCCATGGCCGATGGAGCGTCGCCGGCCGATTTGTCGGCCGCGCCGGTGAGGATCGCGGTTTCGGTCGCGGACGCAGGCGCAAGCGCGGGCGCGGGCGTGCCGCAAGCATCGTCGGTGTCGTCGTCGGCGGCGCCAGCCAGCGCCCCGTCGGTGTCGGCGCCCACGGGTGCGGCGGCTGCCATGGCCGCGGCCAACGGCTGGCGGGTCATCGACGGCCAGGCGCTGCCCGTGGTCGATCGCAGCGTGCCGTTCGACCTCGACGCTCCGGCCGAGGACCGACGGCGGGCGCTGGCGCCCTGAACGCGTGCGCCGGCTCAGGGGCCGACGAGACTGGCCGAAGATCGACGGCGCGTGCTGGCTCGATGACGCAGTGTGCCGGCTCTGAGGCCGAAGAGCTTGATCGAGGATCTACGGCAGACGCGGGATCAATGACCTCGGGCGCCGAATCAAGAGCTGACGAAGCTGGCGGAGGATAGGCGGCGGCGCTGGCGCCCTGAACCGTTGCCATAGCCTCGTCGCGGCATACGACTGCGTGGCGCACCGTCTCCTGTGCTAGGTTCCGCGCCTCCGATCAGGCGAGAACCATGAGCAACCAGCGCCTCGGCGTCCCAAGCGCCGAATCGGGTCCGGCGGCCGTCGCGCCGCCGGCCGCGCGTCACAATCCGCTGCGCACCCGCGCTGACTGGCTGGCGGCGCGTGAGACTGCGGTACGCGACCCCGGCGCTTTCCATGGCGCCATCGCCCGCCGCGAGCTGCACTGGTTCGACTCGGCCCTCGGGCCCAGCGGTGCCTGGATCCGCTTCGATGCGGACGCGGGCCACTGGCAGGGCTTCGACGCACGCACCGGCATGGCCGTGGAGGTGCCGTACGCGGCCGAGCACGAGCCCTGGAGGCGCGCTTTCGACGACCGCGAGGCGCCGTTCTACCGCTGGTTCGCCGGCGGCCTCACCAACGCCTGCTTCAACGAGGTCGACCGGCACGTGCTCGCCGGGCACGGCGCGGAGGCAGCGCTGCAGTTCGAGGGCGACCGCTGGGACCAGTCGCTGGATGGCGGACGCGGCGGGCCGGTCGTGTCGTACGCAGTGTCGCGCCGCCGTCTGCTGCTCGAGGTCGCGAAGTGCGCGCTGGCGCTGCGGCGCCTCGGGCTGCGGCCCGGCGATCGCGTCGCGATCAACATGCCGAACATCCCGGAGCAGCTGTACTGGACCGAGGCCTGCAAGCGTCTCGGCATCGTCTACACGCCCGTGTTCGGCGGCTTCAGCGACAAGACGCTTTCGGACCGCATCCACGATGCCGGCGCCCGCGTCGTGATCACGGCCGATGGCGGCTATCGCAATGCCCAGGTGGTGGCGTTCAAGGAGGCCTACACCGACCCGGCGCTCGATGCCTACGTGCCCGCGGAAGTCGCGGTCGCGACGGTCGAGCGCGCGCTCGGCGCGCTCGAGGGGCTCGCGCCCGCGGTGCTCGCGGCGATCCTCGACGGCGCAAGCGCCGCGGCACGCGGCGAGATCACGCTCGAGCGTTCCGATCTCATGCGCGGCATCGGCCGCTCGCTCGAGTCGATCGCCGGTCTCGATGCGGCGCAGGCGAGCCGCGTCCGCATCGCCATCGCTTCGGCCCTGGTCGCCACGCCGCCGCGTGTCGAGGCGGTCGTCGTGGTGCGCCACGTCGGCATGACCGATATGCCGTGGCGTCCAGAGCGCGACCGCTGGGCCCACGAGCTCACCGACGCTGCGCTGCGCGAGCTCGCGGCCGCGGCGCGCGCGGCCGGGCTGCTGAGCGCGCTCGCACCGGAGGCGCCGGATGCGCGGGACGCGCCGGTCGAGCCGGATGCGCCGGACGCGATCGATGCGCTGGATGCGCTGGATTCGGCGGATGCGCGGGACGCGCCGGTCGCGCCGGTCGCGCCGGTCGAGCCGGATGTGCCGGATGCGATCGATGTGCTGGATGTGCTGGATGTGCTGGATTCGGCGGATGCGCGGGATGCGCGATACGTTCCGGGCAAGTTGGATGTGCCGGCTACCGCACTCGAGGACGCGCTGCTCGCGCTGGAAGATCGCACGCTGGTCGCGGCCGTCTGGGCGGCGGTGCCGCCGCTGCCGGTCGATGCAGAGTTTCCGCTGTTCTTCATCTATACCTCCGGTTCCACCGGCAAGCCGAAGGGCGTGGTGCACGTGCACGGCGGCTATGTCGCTGGTGTCGCGCATACGCTGCGCATCGCCTTCGACGCCGCGCCGGGCGACGTGATCTACGTGGTCGCCGATCCCGGCTGGATCACCGGCCAGAGCTACATGATCTGCGCGGCGCTGGCCACGCGCGTGACCACGGTCATCACCGAGGGCGCGCCGGTGTTCCCGAGCGCCGGCCGCTTCGCGAGCACCATCGAGCGCTTTGGCGTGACGATCTTCAAGGCCGGCGTCACCTTCCTGAAGACCGTGATGAGCGATCCGCAGAACGCCGCCGACGTGCGCGCCCGCTCGCTTACCTCGCTGCGCGTCGCGAGCTTCTGCGCCGAGCCGGTGTCGCCGGCCGTGCAGCAGTTCGGCATGGACCTCGTCACGCCCTGGTACGTCAACTCTTACTGGGCCACGGAGCACGGCGGCATCGTCTGGACGCATTTCTATGGCAACGGCGAGTTCCCGCTGCGTGCCGATGCGCACACCTATCCGCTGCCCTGGGTCATGGGCGACGTCTGGGTCGCCGACGGCGAGGCCGAGCCGTCGACGGGTCGGGTAGTCGCAAGGCCGGCAGCGATCGGCGAGAAGGGCGAGATCGTCGTCACCGCGCCCTGGCCTTATCTCTGCCGCACGATCTGGGGCGATGCGGCGCGTTTTCGCGTCGTCGGCACGCGCATCGATGCGGCATGGAAAGGCGATTTCGAACGCTACGCGCGCACCTACTGGTCGCGCTGGCAGGACCGCCTCGCCTACACGCAGGGCGACTTCGCGGTGAAGCACGCCGACGGCGGCTTTTCGCTGCACGGACGCTCCGATGATGTCATCAACGTTTCGGGCCATCGGCTCGGCACCGAGGAGATCGAGGGCGCGATCCTGCGCGACCGGCAGGTGCATGCCGATTCGCCCGTGGGCAACGTCATCGTCGTGGGAGCGCCGCATGCGCAGAAGGGGCTGACGCCACTGGCCTTCGTGAAGCCCGCGCCCGGACGGCGGCTCGGCGCCGACGACCGGCGCCGCCTCATCGAGACGGTGCGGCAGGAAAAGGGTGCCGTGGCCGTGCCCGAGGACTTCATCGAGGTCACGCAGTTCCCGGAGACGCGTAGCGGCAAGTACCTGCGGCGCATGCTGCGCGCACTGGTCGAGGGCGGCGAGGTCGGAGACATCTCGACGCTGCGCAACCCCGAGGTGGTACTGGAGCTGCGGTGCGCGATCGATGCCTGGCTGGCACGCCGGCGCGTCGCCGACGAGCAGCGGATGTTCGAGGACTATCGCTACTTCCGCATCGAATACCACACGCTGCCGGCTGCTGCTGCTGCTGCTGCTGCCGCCGCTGCTGCCGCCACCGCTGCCGCTGCTGCTGTCACCACCGCTGCGGCTGCGGCTGCCGCTGCCACAGCCACTACCGCTGCGGCTGCCACTACCCTTGCCGCTACCGCTGCCTCTGCCGCAGCGCCCGTGCGCCTCGCTCTGGTCACGGTCGACAACCCGCCGGTCAACGCGCTGAACGAACGCGCGCTCGACGAGCTGAACATCGTCGTCGATCACCTCGCGCGGCGCGAGGACGTGGGCGCGGTGATCTTCACGGGCCAGGGCACCGGTTCGTTCGTCGCCGGCGCCGACGTGCGCGAGCTGCTCGAGGACGTGCACACCCTCGAGCAGGCGCTGCCGCTGCCGAACAATGCGCAGCTCGCGTTCCGCAGGATCGAGTCGATGGGCAAGCCGGCGATCGCCGCGGTCAACGGCGTCGCACTTGGCGGCGGCATGGAGTTCGCGCTGGCCTGCCACCTGCGCCTCGCCGAGCCGACCGCGAGCCTGGGCCAGCCCGAGGTGCGCCTGAACCTGCTGCCCGGCTACGGCGGCACGCAGCGTCTGCCGCGCCTGCTGGAAGCGGCAGGCCATCCGGCGCCGCTGCTGCGCGCGCTGGAGATCGTACTCGGCGGGCGCACGCTGTCGGCGGACGAGGCGCGTGACGACGGCCTGGTCGATGCGCTCGCCGGCGACGAGGACGTGCTGAGCCTCGCCGTGCGTCTCGCGGCCGAGTATCTGCACGAGCCGCGACGCGAAGGTCGTGTGGCGCGTGCGTTCCGGGCGCGCCTCGCGGCGCCGGCGCAGTGGCACGGTCCGGGGCGCGACGACTTCGAGACTGCGCTGCGCGATCCGGAGGCGCAGCGCCTGCTCGAACAGGCGCGACTCGTCGGCCGCGAGGCCACCGCGGTCCGCATCCTCGATGCACTGCGCACCGGCTGGACGCAGGGCATCGATGCGGGGCTCGCGCAGGAGGCGCGGCTGTTCGCCGCAGCGGTCGTCGATCCGCGGGAAGGCAAGGCCGGCATCCGCGCATTCATGGACCGGCAGAGCGCGCCGCTGCCGACGCGCCGGACTTCCCGGCCGGCCTTCGAGGACGCCGCGGCACTGGAGGCGCGCGGCGAGCTGCTGCCGGTCGGCAGCGCGTTCTTTCCCGGCGTCACGCCGTTGCCGCGTTGGCAGCATGGCCAAGCGGTGCTGCGCGATGCGCGTACCGGCGCGGCTGCGCACGGCCTGCCGCGCGAGGCCGAGCGGCCGATCCTGCTGCCCGTGTCACGCCCGGGCGCGAACGAGGCGCTGGTCTACATGCTCGCTTCCGAGGTCAACTTCAACGACGTCTGGGCGATCACCGGCATCCCGGTCTCGCCTTTCGACAACCACGATCTCGACTACCAGGTCACCGGCTCGGGCGGTGTCGGCCTGGTCGCGGCCCTCGGCGCCGAGCTGCGGCGCGAAGGCCGCCTCAAGCTCGGCGATCTGGTCATGATCTACAGCGGCCAGAGCGAGCTGCTGTCGCCGCTCGCCGGCCGCGATCCGATGTACGCCGGCTTCGCGATCCAGGGCTACGAGACAGATACCGGCAGCCACCAGCAGTTCCTGCTCGTGCAGGGGCCGCAGCTGCATCACCTGCCGCCGGACCTGACGCTGGAAGCAGCCGGCTCCTGCGTGCTGAACCTCGGCACGATCGTGCGCGCGCTGTTCACGACCCTGCAGGTGCAGCCCGGTCGCACGATTTTCGTCGAGGGTGCGGCCACGGGCACGGGGCTCGAAGCACTGAAGTGCGCCACGCGCCACGGCCTCGACGCGGTCGGCCTGGTGTCGAGCGCCACGCGCGCGCAGTTCGTGCGCTCGCAGGGCGCGGCCGGCGCGCTCGATCGCCGCGATCCGCGCTGGGCCGGTGCCTTCGTGCCCGTGCCGGAGGGCGCGGCGCAGATCGCGGCCTGGGAGGCGGCGGGCGAGCCGCTGTGCGCCGCGCTGCGCGCGCAGACCGGCGGCCGGCTCGCCGACTACGTGGTCTCGCATGCGGGCCAGGAGTCTTTCCCGCGCGCGTTCCAGCTGCTCGCCGAGGGCGGCACGCTGGCCTTCTACGGTGCGACCAGCGGCTATGCGTTCTCGTTCGTCGGCAAGCGCGGCGCGGCGAGCCCCGACGAGATGCTGCGGCGCGCGGCACTGCGCGCCGGCGAAGCGGTGCTGCTGTACTACGGTATCGACGGCGCGGCGCTGCTCGATGCAGTGGGGCTGGAAGCGATCGAGGCGGTGCGCGCGCGCGGCGGCCGGCTGGTCGTGGCCACTGCGACCGACGCGCAGCGCGAGTTCGTGCAGTCGCTCGGTTTCGGCGATGCCATGCGGGGCGTGGTGTCGCTCGAGGAGCTGCACCGCCGCGAAGGCGCCGGCTTCGAATGGCCGGCTGCGTTGCCGCCGTTGCCGGATGCGAAGCGCGAGACCGCGAAGTTCAAGGAAGTCGTGCGCCTCTACCAGGAGCGGACCACCAAGCCTTTCGGCGCCGCGATCGGCCGCCATCTGCGCTGCGGCGACAATCCACGCGGCGCCCCCGACCTGATCATCGAGCGTGCCGGGCACGATGCGCTCGCCGCCAGCAGTGCGCTGGTGAAGCCCTTCACCGGCCGTGTGGTCTACTGCGAGGACATGGCGGGCCGTCGCTACACTTTCTACGCACCGCAGGTCTGGATGCGCCAGCGCCGCATCCTGATGCCGCGCGCGACCATCGCCGGCACGCACCTCTGCAACGCCTGGGAAGTCACGCGCATGAACGAGATGATCGCCGCCGGCCGGCTCGAGGTGACGCCGCCGACCATGGTCCCCTGGGAGGCGCTGCCGCAGGCTCA
>JADLDF010000024.1 GCA_020846815.1 Gammaproteobacteria bacterium
GGGGAGGGGTTGTGAGTTCCGCGACAGGCACCGGCGACGGCGGGCAGCGTCTGCTGCTGATCGACAACTACGATTCCTTCACCTACAACCTGGTGCAGGCCTTCCTGGTCTGCGGCGCCGAGGTCGATGTGCGCCGCAACGACGAGATCACGGTCGAGCAGGCGCTGGCGCTCGCGCCGACGCATCTGTGCATTTCGCCGGGGCCCGGCACGCCGCAGGATGCCGGCGTCTCGATGGCGATGATCCGCGCGTTCGCGGGCAAGGTGCCGGTGTTCGGCGTCTGCCTCGGCCACCAGTCGATCGTCGAGGCCTTCGGCGGCAAGGTGGTGCGCGCCGGCCGGCTGATGCACGGCAAGACCTCGGTGCTCGAGCACGACGGGCAGGGCCTCTACCAGGGGGTCGCGCCGCGCGTCGAGGTCGGCCGCTACCACTCGCTGATCGCGCAGCCCGAATCGCTGCCGCCGGAGCTGGTGGTCACCTCGAGGACGCCGGAAGGCGAGATCATGGGCGTGCGGCATCGCGAGCTGCGCGTCGAGGGCGTGCAGTTCCATCCCGAGAGCGTTCTGACGCCCGAGGGACCGAAGCTGATGGCGAACTTCCTGCGGATGCGCGGAGGCAGGTGGACATGAAGGGCTACCTCGAGCGTGTGCTGGACGGTGCCGACCTGACCGAGGCCGAGGCGGGCGAGGTGCTGCGTGCGCTCACGCAGCCGGAGCTGCCGCCGGCCGTCGCGGGCGCGATGCTGGCTGCGCTGCGCGCCAAGGGCGTCGTCGCCGCGGAGCTGCGCGGCTTCGCCACGGCGATGCGCGCGCTCGCGCGCCGGCCGGAGATCCCGAGCGGGATAGGCGCGATCGACGTCGTCGGCACGGGCGGCGACGGCTCGCAGAGCTTCAACATCTCGACCGGCACCGCGCTGCTGGTCGCGGCCTGCGGCGTGCCGGTGGTCAAGCACGGTAACCGCTCGATCTCTAGCCGCTCGGGCAGTGCCGACGTGCTCGAGCAGCTCGGCCTGCCGCTGCCGCTCGACGAACTGGCCGCGGGCGACTGCCTGCGGGCCACGGGTTTCACCTTCCTGTTCGCACCGCACTTCCATCCGGCGATGAAGGCGATCGCGCCGGTGCGCCAGGTGCTCGGCGTGCGCACGGTGTTCAACATCCTCGGGCCGCTGACCAACCCGGCAGTGCCGCCGTACCAGCTCATCGGCGCCTACAGCGCCGAGGTCGCCGAGCTCATGGCCCATGCGCTCGCCGGCATGCCGATCCGCCGCGCATTCGTGATCCACGGCGCCGAGGGCTGGGACGAGCCGACGCCGATCGGGCCGTTCACGCTCTACGACGTGCAGCCGGGCAAGGTCACGCCCTCGGTGCGCACGCCGTCCGGCTACGGCCTCGCGAGCTGCCGGCCCGAGGCGCTCGCCGGTGGCGATGCCGCCGCGAACGCGGGCGCGCTGCGCGCGGTGCTGCAGGGCGGCGACCACGGTCCGCACCGTGATGCGCTTCTCATGGGCGCGGCGCTGGCGCTCGAGCTGACGGGCGCGGCCGCGAGCCCCGTCGAGGGCGTCGAGCGCGCCAGCCGCGCGATTGCCGACGGCACGGCCGCGCGGATGCTCGATGCGCTGGCGCTGTTCGGCGCGAAGGTGCGCCGGTGAGCGGTCCGCCGGCGGGCGGAGATTTCCTCGCGGGCATGGCCGAGGCGAGCCGCGCGCGCTGCGAACGCGCGCGGCGGCTGCGCAGCGCGGCGCAGCTGCGCGATTTTCTGGCGCGGTTGCCGCCTCCGCCGCCGCTGAGGCTTTCCGACGAGGGCTTCGACCTGATCGCCGAGCTCAAGCTGCGTTCGCCGGCGGCCGGCGTGCTGCGTGCGACCGCGAGCGAGGACGTGCCGGGCCGCGTGCTCGCCTACGCCGAGGCCGGCGCGGCCGCGGTCTCGGTGCTGACCGAGCCGTCGCGCTTCGACGGCTCGATGCGTCATCTCGAGCAGGCGTCGCGGACGCTGTCGCTGCGCGGCCTGCCCGCGATGCGCAAGGACTTCCTCGTCGATCCCTACCAGGTGCTCGAGGCCCGCGCTGCCGGCGCCGGCGGCGTGCTGGTGATCCTGCGGATGCTGCCGCGGCCGGCACTCGAGGCGCTGCTCGACGAGGCGCTCGAGCAGGGCTTGTTCGTGCTGCTCGAGGCCTTCGACGAGGCTGACATCGCGCTCGCCGGCGAGCTGCTCGCCGCGCGCCGCGCGCGCTCGCCGCGCGATGCACTGCTGATCGGCGTGAACTGTCGCGACCTCGTGACGCTGCAGGTGGTGCCCGGGCGGCTCGAAGCGCTGGCCGCGAAGCTGCCGGACGATGTACCGCGCGTCGCGGAGAGCGGCGTCGGTTCGGCGGCAGACGCCGCGCGGGTCGCGGCCGCGGGCTATGACCTCGCGCTGGTCGGCAGCGCGCTGATGTCCGGCGGCGAGCCGCGCGTGCTCGCCGCCGCGATGATCGATGCCGGGCGCGTGGCGCGAGGTCGGCGGTCGCGCCGCGCCGCCGGTCCCGGCGCGGGCGGGCCTGATCCGGATGGCTTCGGTTCGAAGGGTTCTGATTCGCGTGGTCTTGGTCCCAATGACCCCGCCCCGAGTGGCTCGGGTCGCTGAGGTCGGAGCGCGGCGCGATGTGGATCAAGGTCTGCGGCATGACGACACCAGAGGCGGTCGAGGCGGCCGTGGCGGCCGGCGTCGACGCCGTCGGCTTCGTGTTCGCGAAGTCGGTGCGGCGCGTGGATCCGGCGACGGCGCGTGCACTCGCGGCGCCGGCCCGCGGCCGCGTGGCCTGCGTCGCGGTGACGCAGCATCCCGACGCACGGGCGATCGAGGAGATACAGGCGGTGTTCGGCCCGGATCTGGTGCAGACTGACGCCGTCGACCTCGCCGCACTCCCGCGCGGCGCGATCCGCTGTCCGGTTCTGCCCGTGGTGCGCGCCGGTATGACGCCGCCCGAGCCGCTGCCCGCGCGGCTGCTGTTCGAGGGCCCGGTCAGCGGCAGTGGCGCGACCGCCGACTGGCAAGGCGCGCGCGAGCTCGCGACGCGCACCGAGCTGGTGCTCGCCGGTGGCTTGCGCACGACGAACGTTGCCGCGGCCATCGACCGGGTGCGGCCGTACGGTGTCGACGTATCGAGCGGTGTCGAATCGCAGCCCGGGGTGAAATCACCGCGGGAGATCCTGGAGTTCGTGAACGCGGCGCGTGCCGCCTTCCTGGAGATGCAGAGATGAGCATGGCCCTGCCGGAACCCGCGCTGCGCGAGCGTCTGCTCGCCGACGAGATCGCGGGCAA
>JADLDF010000025.1 GCA_020846815.1 Gammaproteobacteria bacterium
TACGTCATGGGCGTGACCGTGTTCCTCGGCATGCTCGGCGTCACGTTCTTCGGCCTGTTCCTGACGCCGGTGTTCTACGTGCTGATGCGCCGGCTGGCGACGCGCCGCGAACGGCGCGCGGCGCGGCAGCGCGACGGTGGCGACCGGCCGCTGCCGCCATCTCCGCCCTTGCCGCCGCCCGCCGGCCCCGTCGCATCGGAGTCGCCGCATGGTTGAGCGCGTGATGGATCGCAGCGCAGTGCCATACGAAGTGGCGGCAGGGTCAGCGACTTGCCGCAAGCGCGGATGCGGCTGGGGTTGCGACGCGGCCGGGTCGCGCGCCGCGCCCGCGCTTGCGTTCTCTCTGATGATGGCACTCGCACTCGCAGGCTGCGCTCTCGGTCCCGACTACCGGCCGCCGCAGCCGCCGGCACCGTTGCCCGACAGCTTCGTGCAGGCGCAGGGCGCGACGCTCGATGCGTCGGCGCCGGTCGCCGCCGAGGTCTGGAAGAGCTTCGGCGAGCCGGAGCTCGACGCGCTGATCGCGCGGGCGCAGCAGCAGAACCGCAGCATCGCCCAGGCGGGCGCGCGGCTCGAGCAGGCGCGGGCGCTGCGCGGCCTGAGCTACTGGACGCTGCTGCCGTCGGTGACGGCCTCGGGGAACCGCGAGCGCAGCGAGCCCAGCGGCCGCGATCCGTTCCTGCCGCCCGATCAGGGCGAGACGACGGTCTACCGCGCCGGGCTCGACGCCTCCTGGGAGATCGACCTGTTCGGCCGCGCCCGGCGTGCCGCCGAGGCCACGCGCCGCGATCTCGACGCCGCCGTCGCCGAGGCGGCGCTCGCGCGGCTGACGATCACGGCCGAGGTCGCGCAGGCCTGGTTCGCGCTGCGTGGCGCCGAGGAGCGGCTCGCGATCCAGCGTCGCAACCTCGGCAACCTGGGCGAGGACCTGCGCATCCTCGAGCTGCGCCTCGAGGCCGGCCGCGGCACCGAGCTCGATACCGCGCGCCAGCGCACGCTGGTCGCGACGGTCGCCGCGCAGCTGCCGGAAACTCAGGCCGAAGTGGCGCGCCAGGAGCAGCGGCTCGCGGTGCTGACGGCGCTGTCGGTCGCCGAGCTGCGCGGCACCTGGCTCGCACCAGCGAAGCCGATCCCGCAGCCGCCTTCGCTGGTCGCGACCGGCACGCCGGAGCAGTGGCTGCAGCGCCGGCCGGACGTGCGCGCCGCCGACCGCCGGCTCGCGGCGGCCACGGCGCGCATCGGCGTGCAGCAGGCGGACTACTTCCCGCGCCTGACGCTGACCGGCAGCTTCGGCTACACCTCCCAGCTGCGCAGCGAGCTGTTCGAGTCGCAGACCGAAAGGTCGAGCTACGGGCCGTCGCTGAGCTGGGCCTTCCTCGACATCGGCCGCGTGCGTCAGCGCGTGCTCGAGGCGCGCGCCCGGCAGCGCGAGGCGCTCGCCGCCTATGACGAGACGCTGCTGCGGGCGCTCGAGGAAACCGAGAACGCGCTGGCCGGCTATCGCGCCGCGACCGAGTCTCTGGTCGCCAACGAGGCCGGCCTCGCGGCCGCGCGCAGTGCGCTGCAGATCGCCCGTACCCGCTACGACGCCGGTGCCAGCGACTACCTGGCCGTGCTCGATGCCGAGCGGACCGCGCTCGACTTCGAGGACCGCTTCGTGCGCGGATCGGTGGCCCGGGCCACGGCGCTCGCGGCGCTCTACAAGTCCCTCGCGGGAGATTTTGCGCGCGCCGAGTGACCGCCTTGCCGCGGAGCTGCCGCCCGCGACCCGCAATGGGATGGGCTGGCCGTTCCGGAGGCCTTGCTCGAAGACTGGTTCAGTTCATAGTCGATGAGCTTCAAGAAGGGCTCATTGTCGTGGATATGGAACGATTGCGACTGCAACCTCCTGGCCAAAATGGGAGTCCAATGTTCCAGCCCTCCCGGATCGCCGTGTCGGTCCGGTCTACCGGATACCGGCACGCGCCGGCTCAGCTCCAGGAGTACCGCCCCATGTCCGTTCGAGACCTCCGCTGCTTTCGCAGCCTGTTCGAAATTCCCGGTTCCCGCAACCAGCCTCGCTCCTGCGCAGGCACCGGCAGCAACCCAGCCCTGAGCGTTCCGGGCCAGGTATCGGAGCAAATCAATCCGTCACGGCCGGCGCCTGATCGGTCGACGACACAGCCGTACCGAAGGTCCGGAATCGTCGGATCGATATCCGGCCCTACTGCCCGCTGGGCTTCACCGTGAACGGCGCGCCGAGCGCGATGGTCAGCGGCGCACCATCGGCCAGCGACACCTCGGTGCCGGTGTTCTTGGCGACGATCGCGCCGACCGCACCGCCGAGTAGGCCGCCGATCAGCTTGCCGCGATCATTGTTCTTGGCCTGATTGCCGAGCACCGCGCCCGCCGCGACGCCGCCGAGGATCTTGGCGGTATCGCGGCCGCGTTCGCTCGCACCGCGCTCGTCGAGCTCGCCGCTGATCGGGATCCGCTGTCCGCCGGCGGTGACCAGATGCTCGAAACGCAGGCCGATGACCGGCACGGCACCGATGCTGCGGCTTCCGGATACGACGTCGGTGATCGTGCCGGCGACCGTCGCGCCCGCCGGGACGGCGACGCGGCCGTCCGCGCCGACGACGTCGGAGGTCAGCACGGCCTCGAAGCGTTCGCCGACCTGTGCCGTCTTGCTCGAGAGCGTCTGCTTCAGCGCGACGGCGAGCCGGGTGCCGGCCGGAACCTCGACGGGCCGGGCGGCTGCGGCCCGGGCGCGCTCTTCGTCGCGAAGTCGCTGCGCCTCGGCGCGCTGCGTTTCGTCGCGTTCGCGCTGTTGCGCCTGTCTGGCGGCTGCCGTGCGTTCGGCGGCCGCCGCGCGCTTGCGCTCCGCCGCCTCGCGCGCCCGCACAGACTCGGACTCGGCTTTGGCGCGTGCCGCGGCATCCGCGGCTGCGGCATCCGCGGCTGCGGCCTCCGCGGCCGCAGCTTCAGCGGCGGCGCTCGACTGCGCGGCCTGTTCCTTCTCCCTGGCCGCGATCAGGGCCTCGCGCTCTGCCAGTGCACGCTCACGCTCGGCGA
>JADLDF010000026.1 GCA_020846815.1 Gammaproteobacteria bacterium
GCCGCGCCGCGCGCCGTTCGCGGCGCGTCGCCAGCCGGCGCATCAGCACGTAGAACACCGGCGTCAGGAACAGGCCGAAGAACGTGACGCCGAGCATGCCGAGGAACACGGTCACGCCCATGACGTAGCGGATCTCGGCGCCCGCGCCGCTCGCGAATACCAGCGGCAGCACGCCCATGATGAACGCGAAGCTGGTCATGAGGATCGGCCGCAGGCGCAGCCGGCAGGCCTCGAGCGCCGCGCTGATGGTGTCGCGACCCTCGTGCTCGAGCTCGCGCGCGAACTCCACGATCAGGATCGCGTTCTTGCAGGCAAGGCCCATGAGCACGATCAGGCCGACCTGCGTGAAGATGTTGTTGTCGAGGAAGGTCGAGGGCACATCGGCGCCGAACACCGCGAGCCACAAGCCGTGCACCAGGTTGATGAGCCAGGTGCCGCCGATCGCCGACAGCAGGCACAGCGGCACGATCAGGATCACGGCCAGCGGCAGCGTCCAGCTCTCGTAGAGCGCGGCGAGCACCAGGAACACGAACAGCACGCACAGCGGATAGACGAAAAGCGCGGCATTGCCCTGATTGACCTGCTGGTAGGACAGCCCCGACCACTGGAACGACATGCCGCTCGGCAGCGTCTCGGACGCAAGCCGCGCCGCGGTCTCGATCGCTTCGGCCGAGGACATCATCGCCGGGTTCGCGTCACCGGTGACATCTGCGGCCGGGTAACCGTTGAAGCGCACGACCGGGTCCGGGCCGAAGGACTGCCTGACCGTGACCAGCCCGCCGAGCGGCACCATTTCACCGGCGGCATTGCGGACCTTCAGGCGCTGGATGTCCGAGACCTCGTCGCGAAACCGCGCATCGGCCTGGGCATATACCATGTAGGTGCGGCCCAACAGGTTGAAATCATTGACGTAGGCCGACCCGAGGTAGATCTGCAGCGTCTCGAATAGGTCGCTAAGCGATACGCCTTGCTGCTTAGCCTTGGTGCGATCGACAACCGCCTCGAGCTGCGGCACATTCGGCTGGAAGGCACTCAGGATCGAGAACGGATCGAAGCCCGGAGTCTGGCGCAGCCGGCCGGTAAGCGCCTGCACCGCATCGTTCATTTCGGCGAACCCGAGGTTGCGCCGGTCCTGAACGTACATCTCGAAACCAGCGGCGTTGCTGAGCATGAGCACCGGCGGCGGCATCAGCGCGAAGCCGAGGCCTTCCTTGATGCCGCTGTAGGCCACATTCAGGCGCTGCGCGATATCGCGCGCCGAGAGCTCGCGCTCCTCGGGAGGTAAAAGGTTGATGTACAGGACCGCGGCATTCGGCGTGTTCGAACCCTGCAGCGCGTTGAGGCCCGGGAACGCGACGACGCCGCTCACACCCGGGATGCTCTGCGCGATCTCGGTCATCTGCCGGGTGACGGCTTCCGTGCGATCGAGCGTGGCGCCCTCGGGCAGCAGCGTGCCGGCGAACAGGGACTGCTTGTCCTGGGTGGGAATGAAGCCCGCGGGTACGGCACGGAACGCGAGTACCGCGAGTACCAGCATCACCGCATAGCCGGTGACGGCGTAGCGCCGGTGCCCGACTAGCGTGGCGACGCGCGCGGCATAGGCGCTGCCGGTGCGGAGGAAGACGCGATTGAACGGCTCGAATACCCAGCCGAAGCCGCGCTCGATCCAGATCGTAAGTCGGTCCTTCGGCGCGTCGTGGCCGCGCAGCAGCACCGCCGCCAGCGCCGGTGACAGCGTCAACGAATTGATCGTCGAGATGATCGTCGAGATTGCGATGGTCGCGGCGAACTGCCGGTAGAACTGCCCGGTGACGCCGCCAAGGAAGGCGATCGGCACGAACACCGCGGTCAGCACCAGGCCGATCGCGATGATCGGGCCCGAGACCTCGCTCATCGCGCGATGCGCGGCCTCGCGCGGCGAGAAGCCGGCCCCTATGTTGCGCTCGACGTTCTCAACCACGACGATCGCGTCGTCGACGACGATGCCGATCGCCAGCACCAGCCCGAACAGCGTCAGCGTGTTGATCGAAAAGCCGAGCAGCAGCAGCACCGCGAAGGTGCCGACGATCGACACCGGCACGGCGAGCAGCGGGATGATCGACGCGCGCCAGGTCTGCAGGAACAGCACGACGATGATCACGACCAGCAGGATCGCCTCGAGCAGGGTCGAGACCACCGACTCGATCGACTGGCGTACGAATATCGTCGGATCGTACTCGACCGACCAGGTGACGCCCGGCGGGAAGTCCGCAGCCAGGCGTGTCATCGTCGTGCGCACGTCCGCGGAGACCTGCAGCGCGTTTGCGCCTGGCGCCTCGAAGACCGGGATCGCGACCGCGCGCTGGTTGTCACTGAGCGAGCGCAGCGCATATTCGGAGGCACCGAGCTCGACGCGGGCTATGTCGCCGACCCGCGTCAGCTCGCCGCGCGGCCCGGTCTTGACGACGACATCAGCGAACTCCTGGACGGTCTGCAGTCGTCCCTGCGCAGTGATAACGACTTGCAGGTCGGACCCGTCCGGCTGTGGCGGCGCGCCGATCGAACCCGCCGAGACCTGCACGTTCTGCTCGCGCAGTGCCCGCACGACGTCGCCGGCCGAGATGCCGCGCGCGGCGGTCTTTTCGGGATCGAGCCAGATGCGCATGGCGTAGTCGCCGCCGCCGAACAGGAACACCTGGCCGACGCCCTCGATACGGTTCAGCTCGTCGCGAATGTTCAGCAGTATGTAGTTGCGCAGATAGAGCTGGTCGTAGCGCCCGTCGATCGACTTCAGGAACACGGCCATGGTCAGGTTCGGCGATGACTTGGTGGTCGAGACGCCGAGCTGACGCACCGCCTCGGGCAGGCGCGGCAGCGCCTGCGAGACGCGGTTCTGCACCTGCACCTGCGCCTTGTCGACGTCGGTGCCGATCTCGAACACGACGTCGAGCGACAGCACGCCGTCGGAGGCCGCGACCGACTTCATGTAGATCATGTCGTCGACGCCGTTGATCGCCTCCTCGAGCGGCGCGGCGACCGTCTGCGAGAGCGTGGTCGGATTCGCGCCCGGGTAGACGGCACGCACTTGCACCGTCGGCGGCGCGACCTCCGGATACTCGCTGAGCGGCAGCGACGGAATCGCGAGCAAGCCGGCGACGAAGATCACGATCGACAGCACGGCCGCGAAGATCGGCCGGTCGATGAAGAATCGGGAGGCGTCGAGTTTCACGCAGGGACTCCGCTCGCGCCTCAGCGACCGCCGGCGGGCGCTGCGGCCGCCGGCGGCACCACGAGGTCGGGCTGGTCCATCGGCACGACGACCGGCTTCACGGGCATGCCGGGGAAGAAGATCTTGCGGACGCCGTTGACGACGACGCGGTCACCCGGCTTCAGGCCCTCGCGCACGATCCGCAGGCCCTCCGCCTCGCCGCCGAGCTGCACGTCGCGGCGCATCGCCTTGCCGTCGTCGCCGACGACGTAGACGTAGCGACGGTCCTGATCGGTGACCAGCGCCCGCTGGTTGACGAGGATCGTGTCGCGCTCGCCGCTGCCGAGCAGCTGCACGCGCGCGAACATGCCCGGCGTGAACACGCGATCCGCGTTCGGCAGCACGGCACGCGCGCGAATCGTGCCGGTACCGGGGTCGAGCGCATTGTCGACGAACACCATCTCGCCCTCGTGCGGGTAGCCCTGCTCGTCGGCGAGCGCGACGCGCACCGGGTTGCGCGCGTCGCGCGAGCTCGGCCGCTCGCCGTTGCGCGACATCGCCTGGTACTTGAGGTACATGCGCTCGTCGCCCTCGAACTCGACGTAGACGGGGTCCACCGAGACGAGGGTCGTCAGCGGCGTCTGTCCGGCGGTGACGAGATTGCCCGGCCGCACCGCCGCGGAGCTGGCGTAACCCGCGACGGGTGCGCGGATGCGCGTGAACTCCACGTTCAGCTCGGCCTGGCGCTCCTGCGCCTGGGCCGCCTTGAGGTCGGCTTCGGCCTGCAGCCGCTCGCCGCGGCGCGTCTCGAGCTCTTCCTCGGACACCGCGCGCGCCGCCTTGAGCTTCTCGGCACGCGCGTATTCGGTGCGCGCGACTTCGACCCGCGTCGCGGCGCGCGCGGTATTGGCCTGCGCGCTCGCCAGCGCGGCGCGGTATTCGCGGTCGTCGACCGTGAACAGCAGCGCGCCCTTCTCGACCTCGCCACCCTCGTGGAAGTGCACGCCGGCGAGGTAGCCGGTGACCCGCGGCCGCAGCTCGACGGTCTCGATCGCGGCGATGCGCCCGTCGTAGGTGTCCCACTCGACGATGGGTTTCGCCGCCACGACCGCGACGTTGACCTCGGGCGGCGGCATCTCGGGCGGACCGCCGGGGGCGCAACCGGAGATCGTGCCCGCGAACAGGAGCGCCGGTACGACCGCAACCGCGGCCGCGCGCAACGGGGAAACCGGAATCGTGGACATGATCGAAACTCGCGCGGTGAACAGGGATGACCCCGCCTTCGGCTCCGGCGGCGGCAGGAGCATTCGTTGATTGCGGGGAAGGCACAGGACGAACCCGGGTCCTGCGAGCCGACGGGTATCTTAGCGGCTCGGACGCTTTCCGTCCCGTGGCGCTCGAGGATTTCATCCATCTGAAATCACGGCCGTCGGCGGATTCCGACGGCGGGGCCGGCGATCCGGGGCGAGGCCGGTGCACGCCGCGCTGCGCCCTCCCGCCAGCTACGTCCCGCGGCGCGCGGTTCGGCGCTATTTCGCCGAGCTCGAGGACTGGCTGGAGTGACGCGCGGCCGGTCGGCCGGTTCAGGTGTCCGAACGCGCCTTCCGCGCGCGTTCGATGGCCGCGACCCATATCCGGCCGCGACGCCGCATCGCGGCCACCTCCCGGAGATTGTCCGCGGCTGCCAAGATCGTCGCGGCGCGAACGCCCGCTCGGGTGTTCGCGGGACGCCCGAAGCTGATGCGCACCTCGGTGCCGTTTCGACGGATCTTCAGCCCGCCTCCGAAGTAGTGCCATGGCATGCGAATCGACACCTCGCCAACGGGCCACCGGAAGACCGCCGTCCGGTCCTCGTCCTCGATCCGCTTCGCGATTCCCGGCGTGCCCAGGAGCCGCTCGAGTCGCCGCAACTGACTCGGCCATGCGCTGCCGGCTCCCCATGCGACGAAGGAAATCGCGCCGTCGCGCAGGACCAGCTCGCCGGGCAAGCTGCTGACGAGCCCAAGCAGCAGCCAGGCTTCGGTCCGAAGCGCGGTCATGGAAGCACGGCGGGCGGTGGCCGCATCGGTATCGACTCGGCAGAGTGGATCGTGACAGGGAGCATCGGCGCCGGCACGCGATCACCCCGCGCTCAGCGTGTAGGGTCCAGTCGCCGTCCTTCGAGCTGCAGGTCGCGCCACGGTTCGAAGTTCGCGTCGTTGGTCAGGATGTAGCTGCCGTCGTTCATCCGCCACGCATTGCCGTAGAGGTTCGACAGTTCGACGCGGCCACCGGGCGCACTGGCGTCGTCGTAGCTCTGCACCCCACGCAGGACCTCGCTGAACTCGCGGGCGCGCCTGTCGGCGCTCTCCTGATAGCTGTTCCAGGCCTCCTGCCGGATTCGCGCGATCTCGGCGTTCGCCTGCGTGATCATCGCCGAGCGCTTGCGGCTCTCCTCGATCGCAACCTGCGCGATGCGCGTGTTGTGGCCGGTGATCCGGCGCTCCCACTGCGGGTCGGCGCGCATCGAGCGACGGATGCCTTCGAAGAAGGCCTCGTTGAGGTAGCCCTCGGGCGCCTGCACGTACCAGATGGGAAAGGTGCTGCCGGCCAGGGCGTCCATGAAGCCGTTGCCCATGTTGGTGCGCATCAGATTGAACACGGCGACCGCCGCGATCAGGCCCCGCGTCGCGACGCCGCGATCGTCGAACGCGAACTGGACCTGCTCGGCCTCGACCCAGGTGCGCATCTCGCCCATCGCCGTCGGCTGACGGTTGTTGAGTTGCGCGAACTGCTGCATCAGGTCGTTCCGCGGCTGGAAACCGAGGATGCGGGCACCGGGCTGCAGCTGGTGTACCAGGCCCCCGAGATACTGGCGTGCGCTGGTGATCGGCGCGAGGCGGCATCCGGGTGTCGACGCCGGCGCCCCGTAGTTGTTGGTCTCCCATCGATCCTGCGGCAGCACGCGGATCATCACGCGGCCGTCGGGCGAGGCGGCAGACCAGTTGAACTGGTAGCCATTGGTGCACATCGCCTCGAGGCCCCAGAAGACGCCGCCCTGCGTGCGCCAGCCCCAGGGAATGAACAGCGTGGTGGCGGCGATCGGCCGCTCGAAGCCGGTCGCGTCCACGATCACGGCGGGCTGCAGCCGGATCAAGTTGCGGGACGGACGGCGCATCGCCCCGGCGCCCTGCGAACCGATGGCGCGCGAGGCGGTCGCGGCGTCGCTGGTGGGGAGTGAGGCTGCCGGCACGCCAGGGTCCTGGGCGACGTTTGCGGCGCCGTCAGCCGCCCCGGCCGGATCAGCGTCCGGCGCAGCCGCATCCATCGCGCCCGGCTCCGTGTTCGTGATCGTGATCGCGGCCCGTTCGGGCCCGTCGCGCGACTCGGAGCAGGAGGCCACTGCCATCATCGACAGCGCGAGCACGACCCTGGCCGCTACGCCTGCGTTCGGGAACTTCGGCATGGCGCGTCCTCCTTCGCTATTGGCCCGCGCCCGTGCCGGCACGCGGCCGGGCCGGCAGGATCTGGATCTCCAGTTGCGCAGCCCAGGCGAGGTTCGCGTCCGACGCCGTGCGCAGGGCGCGGGTGGCATCGTTGGACAGCGCTGCAAAATCGACCTTGATGTTGCCGTCCGCGTCGCGATCCTCGATCGTCGAGGCGTAGAAGTCGACCGGCGAGGGCGTCAGGAAAGCGACCAGGAGATTCGGTCCGGTCGGTTCACTGGCCAGCAGATCGAACTTCATGTCGGCGGTGGGGAAGCGGAACGCTCCGGCCGGCACCTCGTTGTCGGCATGCAGGCCGTTGGGGAACAGCACGGTGGCGCGGTCGTCGGCGTCGACCGATACCACGTTGAGATAACCAGGCTCGGGCAGCGTCAGCTCGAGCGTGACGGGCTCGTCGACGGCGTGGCGGATACCTCCGCTGGCCCGCAGCTCGAACTTGCGATCGCGCGACTGGGCGAGCGCGAGCAGCCGCTGCCGGTTCGGCGCCGCGGCCGGTCCGCTGCCGAACGCGATCGGGCGGCTGGCGAGCGAGGGGTTGCCGGTCAACTGCGGGGTGTGCACCTCGCGCGCATCGACCTTGGCGCGGATGTAGGCACGGGTCAGGTCCCGCAGCTGCGTCAGCGTGATCGGCTCGCGCTTCTCGGCGGCACCGGTGACCGCCTGCGTCAGCCCGGTGGTGAATACGCCGCCGCTCATCGTGCCGATCGCCTTCTCGCCGTCCGCGGCGGCGGTCAGCGAGACGAAGTTCGGCTCCGGCCCGAGCGCCAGGTCGCGCGTGAAACCCGACTGCCGCGACTCCGGCATCCCCTCGTAGACGAAGGCCTTGGAGTACACCGGGCCGCGCGCGAGGCTGCGGTTCTCGAGGCTGAACGAGCGCGTCACGGTGCCCGAGTGGCAGGCATCGACGATCACGAGCACGTTGCGGCTCTTGATCCGCGACAGCAGCGCGGCGATCTGGTCGTCGGTGACGACGCCGGTGAGCGTCGCCCGGCCGCCACGGGTGACGCGGCGCATGTCGTGCGTGACGAGCACCTCGTCGGCCTTGTCCGGCTCGTCGCCGTCCAGATCGGGCACGTTGCTGCCGTGGCCGCTGTAATACAGCACCACGCGATCATCCGGGCCGACACCCTGGCGCAGCCAGGTCGACATCTCGTGCACGACCGCCGTCGACGTGGCCTGCTCGTCCATCAGGGTGCGGATCTGCCGGTCTTCGAAGCCGAGACGGTTCAGCATCTCGCGGATGCGTTCGAGGTCGAGGTCGATCGCCGGGAGGTCGATGCCGGGGTATTGATAGCGGCCGACGCCCACGAGCAGCGCCCGCGACTCGGCGTTCGCGGTCGCGGGCACGAACGTCGCCGCGAATGCCACCAAGGCCAGGCCGAGCGCCTTGCGAGGAAGGGCCCGCTCGCGCAAGCGCGCGATCGAGAACGGGCGGCACCCTCGTGCCCGGCGTGTCATGGCTGCGCCGCCCCGAGGTTGCGGATCTCGACGCGACGGTTCGCCGCCGCGTTTGGTTCGGCCGGATCGAGCAATTCGTCCTCGCCGAAGCCGCGTGCATCGAGGCGCTTCGGATCGACGCCGGCGTCGATCAGCCGGCGACGCACGGTATCGGCGCGGCGCCCCGACAGCCGGCGGTTGTAGCCGGTATCACCACTGGCATCGGTATGCCCGGCGATCAGGAACCGGAACGGTGCCAGCGATTCGGACTGCAGCGCGGCGGCCAGCTGTCGCAGCTGCGCCGCCGCCGCGGGTCGCAATGCGCTCGAGTTCAGCTCGAACGGGATGTCGAGGGCGATGCTCGACGAACCGGGGCCGTCGCCGTCCGCCGCGGGCGTGGCGGCTGCCGGCACCGGGGCAGTGGGTGAAGCACTCGATCCCGCAGCGCCCGCCGGCGAAGCGGCGCCGTCCCCGGCCGCAGCCGCCGGCTCGATGCGCGGCGCGACGCGCAGCCCGCGCGTGCGAACGCCGGAGCCGCCCTTCGGCGCCGCAAGCGCGCGCTCGAGTTCTTCTTTCCCGACGACTTTGGAAGCCTCACCACCCGCGCCCGGTTCGGCCGCATGGGCCATGGTTCCACACCACACCAGCAGGCCCGCGGCGAAGGTCGCGGCCAGCCGCAGGACGCGAAACGGATTCCGGGGCCGGGGTCGGGGCGGGGAGTGGTGCATGGTGGTGCTCGCTCAGGGGACGGCGGGGCTCGTCGCGCCGGTGGCCCGACGCGCGGATTCGTAGCGATCACGGGCGCGGCGCAGCGCGGCGTTGGCCTCGCCATCGCTCCCGGCGTCGGCGGATCGCAGCCGCGATTCGACCAGCGCGTCGTAGTACGCGGCACGGGCCGCCTCGAGTTCGACGCGCAATGGGTCGCTGGCCGCCAGGGAAACCGGGCGCGCCGCCGCCGCGGCCGGACCGGCGGACAGCGACGCCGCATCGGCAGGCGCGGCGGCGTCGATGGAGCGCCTGGCGATCAGGCCGGCAGCAGCCGTCAGCGCCGTCTTGGCGATGAACTCGCGCTGGCTGTCGACGATCGCCGCGAGGCGCTGCAGCGCCTTGCGTTCGGAGGCCGTCTCGGTGACGCCGACCTCGATGGTGACCGGCATCAGGGGAATGGGATCGGGGTCGAGCGCGGCATATTCGGCACGCCGGGCCTCGAGCTCCGCCTGCAGCGTCAGGCCCTGCGTCTGTGTGCGCACGATCTCTTCACGCAGCGAGCGCGCCAGCGCCGCCGGTGCGCCGCGGCGACGCTTCTCGAGCGCGGCACGCACCGATTCGTTGCGGGCGATGGCACGCTGCAGCGCGTCGATCTGTGCGGCATTCTCCTGATGCACCGCAGTCCGCTGGTCGAAGTGACGCCGCGCCTCGTCCGACGGCGGCGGCACGCTCAGCCACGGCGGATCGCTGCCTTGGCCGCCCGTGCCGCGCGAGCCCGCAGCGAGGCGTCCGAGGTCGACCCAGGCGGCGGACAGCAGCTCCGGCTCGCGGCCGCGGCCCGGCGCGCGTACCTCGAGGGTGTAGTAGACGCTGCGTTCGGCGCCCTTGCGATCGGTCGACAGCAGTCGCTCGACGCGATGACCGGCATCGCGCAGCCGCCACGCAGTGCCGTCGGCCGAGAACTCGAACCGCGCCTCGTATACGGCATGGGCCTCGGTGGCGCAGATGTTCGCGCGGCGCAGCGGGTTCTCGGCCGAATCGTCGCTGCGGTCGCTTCGCCAGCGCTCGATCGGCGCCGAGGCCACGTCGGGCGCCACGGTGCGCGGCAGGTAGTTCGCGCGGCAGTCGGTGCCGTCGGGCGCGAAGCGGCCTGCGACCACGGTGAGACAGCCGAGGTTGCCATCGAGGCGGATCGCAGGCACCGGCACGACGTCCGCGACATACAGGCTCGACTGCGCCGCGACGGCATAGCGCGTATCCTGCCGCTCGCCGCGCGCCTTCAAACGCGCGGCTGCGGCGCCGATCGCCTGTTCCATGAAAATCCCCGCGAGCTTGCCGGCGACGATCCCGAGCAAGGCGAGCGAACGCTGTTCGCCACCACCCTCGCCCTCCGGGCGGTACCAGGGCTCGTCGGCGACCACGCAGCGCTCGTTGACGTAGGCACGCAGCTGCAGCTCTGGCGGTGCCGCAGCAGAGGTTGCGCCAGCGGTCATGGCCGAGGTCGTGACCAGCGCCAGGACGGTGCTCGCGGCACCCAGGGACAGGGCCTTGGCGCGGCCGGGCGCACCGCTGGCCAGGCGGACGCGGAGATCTCGACAACTCAAGGTGCACCTCCATTCTTCAGCAGGTCGTCGAGGCGCTTCAGGATACGCTGCCACTCCTCGCGCTGCTCGGGCTCGCGGATGGCCGTCAGCCGCTTGCGCACCAGGCGTGACGCCACGTTGCCGAACCGCTTGAACAGCACGCCCGCGACCAGCACCTCCTGGCCGCCGCAGTCGCCGACGTTGTAGCGGAACGCGCGGACGGCCTTGGTCTCGCGCAGCGGCTCCATGCCACAGCGTCGCGGCGGTGGGTCGCCGCGCCACAGCAGGCGGAACAGGTCGTACATCGCGCCCGTATCATCCGCGAAATAGGAGTGGCCGAGCATGTCCGCCTCGACCGCCGACATGTCGATGCTGTCGAGACCGTCGAGCGTCACGAGCCGATCGCCGGCGAGGCCGGCGCGTGGCGCGCCGTGCAGCAGCTCCGAGGTCAGCAGCGCACGGTCGCTGTTCGAGGCGTACAGCGTCAGCCGCTCGCCGGCACCCGACAGGCTTTGCACCGCATCGACGAACAGGTCGCGGTCGACATCCGGCGCCGTGAACACGATCTGGCCGAGCGGCGAGCCCGGATTCGCCGGTGTGCGCCTGGCGAGATACAGCGACAGCGCGTCGAGCAGCGCACGATTGCCCATGCTGTGCGCGATCAGATGCACGCGGGACGACCCGGCCTCGGCGACGACGACCTGCAGGAACTCTGCCAGTCGCCGGCCGCTGATGCCCACCGCGGCCTCATCGACGGTATACCCGGTGGTGGTCTCGGCCGAGGGCCAGCTGTAGAGCAGGGGCGTCCCATCGAAGTCGAGGTCGTAGACCAGCTGGGCGACTCGCCGGCTCGCGTCCTCGAACGAGTTGTTGTAGCCGTGGACGAACAGCAGCAGCTCACGGCTCGGTGCACGACCCATGTGCATCTTCAACGATTCGAGGAAGCGGTCGCGGGGCAGGGGCTGCACCGACTGCAGCAGCACGAAGCGACGCTTCGCCTCGTCCGAGCGCATGTCGAGGGTCAGCAGTGTCCAGCGCGACGGCGTCTCGAGTTCGCCTTCCCTGTGCGTCTCCGGAACCGTCACGTCGGCATAGCCGAACTGCAGGTCACCGCGTTCGGTACCGAAGAATCGTGCCGGATCAGGCCTGCCGGTCGGTGCGCGGTTGGTCCCATAGAACACGCGAACCGAGGCAAATCCATTGCGCTGGGTATAGCGACGTGCACGCGAGGCGGGGTCCAGGTCGGTCTCGGGAGCCGCCCGTGTCCGTCGCTCGAGCGACTCGATCTCGGCGACGATGCGCGCCGCCTCGTCGGCGCGGCCGGCGGCCACATGCAATGCAGCCAGCGACTGCAGCGCCTCACGCACCTTCAGATGGTGCTCGCCGTACGCGCCGCGCAGCAGTGCGAGCGCATGCTGCCGTGTCGCGATCGCGGCTTCGATCCGCCCGGCGGATTGCTGCGCCGCCGCAAGCGCATCCAGGGTAAGCACGAGATCGGGATGGTCGCTGCCGAGTTGCCGCTCGCGCAGTTCCAGCGCGCGCTCGAGCAGTTCCACGGCACGTTGCGGATCACCGCGACCCACATGGACATCGGCCAGGCCGATGAGCAGGTCGGCCTGCAGCGCGGGGTCCCCGCCACCGGGCTCTGACTCGGATTGCTCGAGTGCCTGCCGGCCCAGCTCGAGCGCCGCTTGGGTATCCGGGCCGTGCCGCAGGGCCTCGAACCGGGTCGCGGTCTGCAGGGCGCGTCCTGGCACCGGCGTTGCGGCGAATGCACAGGCACAGACGCCGGAGCAGGCCGCCGCCGCTGCCAGCACCAGCCACGCTCGGTGTCCCATGCGTTGCGGACGATGCCCCATCCGACTCTGCCCTCGGCGCCCGCTGGCCGCTCACCTCGTGCGACTGCGCGTCTCACGCTCCCGCGTGTTGCCGTTATGTCTGACGACGCGCTGAGATATCGCGCGCGCCGACACAAATAAGCTAACCTACTTTCCGCCGGTCCACTACCGTGGATGGCGACCCTGCTCGACATATATAACCAATGAGCGCGAAGGGTACTTTCATATTCTTGCTGCTGGTCGACGCCGATCGGGCCGCGATGATGCAGGCGATCGACGCCTTCGGCGCGGACCTGAAGCTCGAGGACGTCTTCAAGCGAGCCCGCAGCTCGGCCGCTGCCGCGACCGCGAACGCGCAGATCCCCTGGGACAACTCCTCGGTGTTCGACGACTTCTACTTCAGGATCCCCTCGGCGGTGCCCGGGGCGGCCCACACTCGCGGCGGTCGCCGCGCTGTCAACACCACGTTCGTCTCGCCGTGAGCGGCGCCGGCGACTTCCTCGCGGGCATCGTGCTTCCGGTGTGGGGCGTCGTCGCCGCGCTGCTCGGCACCTGCGGCGTGCTGATCGGCATGCTGGTGACGGCCTGGAACTCGCGCCGCCAGCTGCACATACAGCTGGAGCAGCAAAGCGTGGAGAACCGCGTCGCGCGCGTTCAGGCGCTGCGCCGCGAGGTGTACATGGAGGCCGCGGCGGCGATGGCGAGCGCGTTGAGCGCGTTGCTGCAGCTCGCCGACGCTCGCCACGAGTTCCGCGATGCCGCCGACCGCTTCGCCCGCGACTTCGCCACCATCGGCCGCATCCACGTGGTCGCCTCGGCACGCACGCTCCAGGCGGTGATGCAGTTCACGCGCGAGCTCAGCAGCGTCCAGGCCGAGCTCAGCGTCGCGCGGATCCCGATCGTCGCGCGCCAGCAGCTGCTGGATTCGGGCTCGCTGGCCGGCGAGGCGCTGGCGCGGGTCGCCGAGGAGCAGATAGGCGCGCGGCTCGAGTTCGCGAACCACGTCGTGGCTGGAGCGCGTCGCCTCGCCGGCCGGATCCCGAGCGCCCTGGTGGAGATCCGTCGCGAGCTCGACATCCCGCTGGAGGAAGCGACGTACCGCGAAGCCTTCGAGACCAGCTGGAACGAGACCGAGCTGCGCCTGCGCGGCCTGCTCGAGCGCGTACGCGAGGAGCGCGCATGACCCGGAGGTCGCGTGCCGCGGCCTGGACGCTGGCCGTGCTCGCGGCCCCCGCGCTGCTCGCAATGGCCCTCGCCCCGGCAGCGCTCGCCCGGGATGCGCAAGTATCGGCAGTCCCGCCGGTGGACGGCGCCGAGCTGGCGGCCGAAGCGCAGGACTCGTTCGCCCGCGCGCTGGGCCTCGACCTGGCGAACGACCGCTGGCGTGGCGATCTCGACGGCATGGTCCAACGACGCTACCTGCGCGTGCTCGTGCCCTACAGCAAGACGCTGTACTTCGTGGATCTCGGCGGCCGGCAGCGTGGGATCAGCCACGACTTCATGCGCGCGTTCGAGGACGACCTGAACCAGCGCCTGGGCCGGACCGAATTGCGGGTGCACGCCGTCTTCGTGGTGGTGCCACGCGACCAGCTCATTCCCGCGCTGCTCGATGGCCGTGGCGACGTCGTGGCCGCGAACCTCACGATCACGCCGGCGCGGGCACGACAGGTGGCATTCGTCGAGCCGGTCGCACGCGCGGTGCACGAGGTCGTGGTCACGGGCCCGGGAGCGCCGCCGCTGGGCTCGCTCGAGGACCTCGCGGGGCACGAGGTGTTCGTGAATCCGTCGACCAGCTACCACGAACACTTGCGGGCCCTGAACGACAGATTCCGCAACGCCGGTCGCGCACCCGTGACACTGCGTGCCGCGCCCGGCCACTTCGAGACCGAGGATGCGCTGGAGATGGCCAATGCGGGCCTCGCGCCCGTCGTCGTCGCGGACGCCTATCTCGCGCGGTTCTGGGCGCAGGTGTTCCCGGCGATCCGGGTGCGCGAGGACCTGGTGGTGCACGAGGGCGGCGAGATCGCCTTCGCGGTCCGTCCGGGCAGCCCGAAGCTCAAGGCGGCGCTCGACGACTTCACGCGCCGGCATCGGCAGGGCACGACCTTCGGCAACGTCACGCTGCACAAGTACCTGCGGCAGACGCGCTGGGCACGGCCCGCCACCGCGCCGCAGGAGCTGCGGCGCTTCGAGTCCCTGGTGGAGCTGTTCAGGCGCTACGGCGAGAAGTACGACATCGACTGGCTGCTGATGGCCGCGCAGGGTTATCAGGAATCGCAGCTCGACCACTCCAGGCGCAGCGCCGTCGGCGCGATCGGCGTGATGCAGATCATGCCGGCGACCGGCCGCGAGCTCGACGTCGGCGACATCCGCGAGCTCGAGCCGAACATCCACGGCGGCGTGAAGTACATGCGCCGGATGATCGACCGCTACTTCGCCGACCCGGCGGTCGGCGCGACCGACCGGATGCTGTTCTCGTTCGCTGCGTACAACGCCGGGCCGGCGCGGGTGCGCGCGCTGCGCGCCGAAGCGCGCGACGGCGGCCTCGACCCCGACCGCTGGTTCGACCACGTCGAGCGCGTGGCTGCGCGGCGCATCGGTCGCGAGACGGTGCAGTACGTCAGCAACATCTACAAATACTACGTTGCCTACCAGCTCGTACAGGAGCGCGTTGCCGAGGAGTTGCGCCAGGCGCCCGCCGCGGCCCGGGTGCGCTGACGACCTGTCCCTGCCGTTCGAGCGCGAGGAGATCAACGAGTTCTCATACGAAGGCGGCTTCGTCGGTCTCACCTACGCATTGCCGGTGGAGCGGCTCAACGGCTCGTTCGCACTCCAGGGGTCGATCGCGCAGCTGCGGTGACGCGGCTGCGCCTGGACCTGCGCTATGCGATCGGCCTGGGACGCGACGAGGCCGAGTGAGCCCTGCGCGCATCGTCGCCGCGGCGGGCGACGACGCGCACACGTTCAATAGTTGCGCTGCGGCGGCGGATAGCCCTGCTGGGACGGTGGGTACCCGCCTTGCTGCGGATAGCCCTGCTGCGGGTAGCCCTGCTGCGGGTAGCCTTGCTGGGGGTAGCCTTGCTGGGGATACCCGCCTTGCTGCGGTTGGCCCTGTTGCTGGGAAGGGTAGCCGCCCTGTGCCGGAGTACCGCCCGGCGGATAGCCACCTTGCTGCGGATAGCCGCCTTGCGACGGATAACCGCCCTGCGAGGGATAGCCTCCCTGGGAAGGGTAGCCGCCCTGTTGCGGGGGATAGCCCGACTGCGAATCGTCACCTTGCGGTGGATAGCCGGGTGACTGCTGCGGATAGCCCGGCTGCTGCCCGGGATAGCCCGATTGCATGCCAGGCCCGCCTTGCTGTGGCATTGGTGCGCCGCCGCCGGCTCCGGAGAACGGCAGGCCCGCGCGTGCCCAGGCCTCCATGCCGCCGCGATACCACAGCACGTTGCGATAGCCGAGTGCGATCGCGCGCAGCGCGGCGTTGTACGACATCCAGCACTCCGGGCCCTCGCAGTAAGTGACGATCGGCGTGTCGGTGCGCCCTCTCGTCAGCTGCTGCAGCACCTGGCGGAATTGCTGCTGGACCTGGTCGTCGAAGGAGCCGGGCTGCGCCGCGGGAACCGCCATGAAGGCGTTGGGCAGCATCTGCGGTGAGCCGATCACGTGCAGCAGCACGACGGGCGTCTGGCCGCCCTGAAGCAGCGGCAGCAGGCCCTTGGTGGTGATCAGCTGGCCGCCCGGGATCTGCGTCGGAGTCGGCGCATGCATCGCGCCGGCATGCAGCGTCTTGACGGGCTTCACGCCCATGTCGCGCCGTTCCCAGGCCATCAGTGCATCGAGCGATGCTCCACCGCCTCCCGCGCCGCCGCCGTCCATCATGCCGCCACCCGCATTGCCGAACCCCGGCGCGCGGCTGACGCCGGGCTCCGCACCGGTCGGCATGGTGCCAGCGGGACCTTCCGCGCCGGCACCAGATCCGGCGCCGCCCGATGATCCGCCGGGCAGATCACCGAAGCCCGCGACCGGCGCGCCCTGCATGCCGTATCCCGCAGATCCAGCACCCGGGAATCCGGGCGGTGCGGCGGCGTTGGCTCCGCCCGGCGGCGCGGACGCATCCGCCTGCGGCTGGCCGGCGCCGGTGGAGGGCTCGCGCGAACCCGAGCAGGCGCCGAGAGCGATACCTGCGAACAGGGCGGCGATTGCCATGGCCCGCGGACGCAGGCTTTGCGGGGCGCATTCCGGGTCGTTCATCTGGTTTCCCCCTGGCGAGTCCGCCAAGAGTACGCCGCCGAACGAGGCGTGCAATAGAATGACCCGTCCTGTTTGCAGGGCATCGACGTGGGCCTGTTGCGCAGACTGCTGACCTCGATCGTCGC
>JADLDF010000027.1 GCA_020846815.1 Gammaproteobacteria bacterium
GCCTCGCGCGAGCGGCTGCTGATCATCGGTCACCTCGGCCAGAGCCTCGATGGTTTCATCGCGACCGAGAGCGGCGATTCGCGCTTCGTCACCGGCCGCGACAACATCCTGCACCTGCACCGCATGCGTGCGCTCTGCGACGCGGTGATCGTCGGCGCCGGTACCGTCGCGGCCGACGATCCGCGCCTGACGACGCGCGAGGTGATCGGCCCGAACCCGCTGCGTGTCGTGCTCGACCCGCGGCGCCGCCTCGGCGCCCAGTTGCGCGTGTTCGCCGACGGCGCCGCACCGACGCTGCTGGTGCACGGGCCGGGCGTCGCCGTGCCGCCACCTGCCGGCATCGCGACTCTCGAGCTGCCGCTCGAGCGCGCCGGCGGCAGCCTGGATCTGGTCGCGCTGGCAAGAGCGCTGCAGGCGCACGGCTGCCGGCGTGTCTTCGTCGAGGGCGGGGCGCGCACGGTGTCGTCGTTCCTTCAGGCCGGGCTGCTGGCCCGGCTGCAGCTGGCGGTGGCGCCACTGCTGATCGGCAGCGGACGGCCGTCGGTGCGGCTGCCGGGCACATCGTCGCTGGCGGACTGCCTGCGCACCCGACACCGCGTGTTCCGCATGGGCGGCGACGTGCTGTTCGAGCTCGACCTCGACCGCGGCGGACGCTGTGGCGGCGGCACGCCCTCGAACGGGCCACCGGGGCTGGAGCGGGTGATCTGAGCCGGCAACCGCAACCGAGCGGCCCATCCGGCTTGGACCGCCCGGGCCGGCCTCATCACCGCATCAGCCGGTGGGGCTGACCGGCCAGCCGTAGAGATCCTCGTGGCCCACGATGAGCCGCGAGCGGCCGCGCTCGAGATGGTGCAGGCGGCGCTGCAGCCAGGCGTCGATGCGCGCGCCAGCGGCCGGATCGAGCTCGCGCGCGGCCAGCGCCCAGCCTTCGAGCAGCGCGGCCTGCAGTCGCGATTCCTGCGCCTCGATCCGCCAGTCGGTACGCACGCGGTGCAGCAGGTAGCCGGCGCGCGCGAAGCAGCCTGCGGCGACCGTTGCGGCGTCGGGTCCCAGCGCGGGTCCGAAACCCTTGTCGCGGCGCTGGTGGCGATTCACCTGTGCAACGATGTAGGTGTCGTCGCTATCTATTGGTCGGCAGGTGGACCGGCCGTCATAAGTCAGCGCGAACAGCACGGCGGCATTCGCGGTCCGGCAACGCTGCGCGAGCTTCGCCAGCCAGGACTCGGAAACGAGGTCCAGCAGCGCCGAGGCCGTGACCAGGCCGCCGGCCGGCAGTTCGAGGCGGTCGAGCTCGCGGGCGAGGTCGAGCCGGCGGATGCGCGGCGCGGCCGGCGAACCGGCTGCAAGCGCGAGCAGGACGGAGTCGTGATCGACCAGCGTCCAGCGCCAGGCGGGCGGCAGCCGCGGCGCGAGGTAGCGCAGGTTCGAGCCGCTGCCGGCACCGAGGTCGAGGACCTCGCGCACGGTGGCCCGCGCCTGCGCGCCGATGCGCGCCGCGGGATCGAGGCTGGCAGCAGATGCCGCCGCAACCCGTGCGGCGTGGCCGGGCCGCGCGGCATGTTCAGGCGGTGAAGCAGGGTCGGGCAGCGCGGCATGCCCGGGCGGCGCGGCATGCTCGAGCGCGGCCCGCAGCTCGGCAAGGCAGGGTGCACCGGCGTCGCGGGCCCGGGCGTCGGCCGGCTCGCGCAGCGCCAGCCAGGTGGCGCTGAAGCCGCTCATGCGGCGGCCACGGCTTCGAGGCGGCTCGCCAGCCGCGCGGCCTGGTCGTCCCAGCGCGGCAGGCCGGCGGCGCGGCGGCGCGCACCGGCGGCGAGCCGGCGGCGCAATGCGGAGTCGGCGAGCACGCGACGCAGCGCGCCGGCCAGTGCCGCGAGATCGCCGGGCGGCACCAGCAGACCGGCCTCGTCGCCGACCAGGCGCGGCGCGGCGCCGACCGTGGTGGCGACCACGGGCAGCCCGTGGGCGAGCGCTTCGGCCACGGCCATGCCATAGCCCTCGTACCAGGCGGGCAGCACGAACAGGTCGGCGGCGGCGTAGGCGGTCGCGAGCACCGCGGCCGGACATTCGCCGTGGAAGCGGACCTGTGCGTCCAGGCCGAGCGCGGCCGCGAGCGCGAGCATGCGCGCGGCATGCGCCGGATCGCGCGTGGTGCTGCCGATGCAGTCGAGGCGCGCTCGCCGCGCCGGCTCGAGCCCCGCGAGCGCGCGCAGCAGCAGGTCGTGGCCCTTGCGCGGCACGACGCTGGCGACGCAGAGCAGGCGCAGCGGGCCGCTCGCGTCCGCGCCAGCATCCACGGTCGCTGCATCCACGTTTCCATCGCTGCCTGCGGTGTCCGACGTGTTTGCGGTGTGTGAGCTGACCGTAGCGTCTGCGGTATCTGTGGCGTCTGCTGCGTCCGCAGCGATGGGCTGCGCAGCGCCGCTGCGAGCCTGCCGCACGGGCACCTCCGTACCCGGCTCGACGACCTCGATGCGCGCCGCCGGCACTCCGAAGTCGTGCACCAGCAGCGTCGCGGTCTCGGGACTGGTCACGATCACGGCGTGCGCGGCAGTGAGCGCGGCGATCTCGGCGGCGCGCAGCGCGCTGGCGCGTGCCGCGTCGAGGCCGGTCTCGTGCGCGAGCGGATGATGGACCAGTGCGACCAGGCGCAGCCTGTCGCGATGCGCCAGCACCGCATGCGGCATCGCGCCGAAGGCGAGGCCGTCGACCAGCACGAGCGCGCCGTCCGGCAGCGCCGCGAGCGCCTGCGCGGCCTGCGCGAGCGCGGCCGGCGTCGGCGCGGGAAACGAGC
>JADLDF010000028.1 GCA_020846815.1 Gammaproteobacteria bacterium
CCCTCGGAGCCGAGCCAGACGTCGCTCGAAGTGACGATCTCCTCGCGGATGGAGTCGATCGGCGGGTTCGTGACCTGGGCAAAGAGCTGCTTGAAGTAGTCGAACAGCAGGCGGCTCTTGGTCGACAGCGCGGCGAGCGGCGTGTCGTTGCCCATGCTGCCCGTAGCCTCGATACCGTCGCGGGCCATCGGCGCCATGAGGATGCGCTGGTCCTCGAAGGTGTAGCCGAAGGCGAGCTGGCGCTGCAGCAGGGTCTCGGGCTCGGGCACGGGCAGCGCGGTGCCGGCGGGCAGGTCCTTCAGGTGCACGAGGTGCTGCTGCACCCACTCGGCGTAGGGGCGCTCGCCGACGACGCTGCGCTTGATCTCCTCGTCCTCGATGATGCGGCCCTGCTCGATGTCGACGAGGAACATGCGGCCGGGCTGCAGGCGGCCCTTGCGCACGACCTCCTGCGGTGCGAACTGCAGCACGCCGGCCTCGCTCGCCATGACGACGAGATCGTCCCTGGTCACGTAGTAACGCGCAGGCCGCAGGCCGTTGCGATCGAGCACGGCGCCGATCTGGCGGCCGTCGGTGAAGGAGATGGCCGCGGGGCCGTCCCAGGGCTCCATCAGCGAGCTGTGGAACTGGTAGAACGCGCGCCGCGCCGGGTCCATGGACTCGTGCCTGGCCCAGGGCTCGGGGATCATCATCATCATGGCGTGCGGTAGGCTGCGGCCGCCGAGCACCAGCAGCTCGAGCACGTTGTCGAACATCGAGCTGTCGGAGCCGTTGACGTTGACGATGGGCTTGAGCTTGTGGATGTCCTCGCCGAAGAGCTCGGACTCGAACAACGCTTCGCGGGCGCGCATCCAGTTGATGTTGCCGCGCAGGGTGTTGATCTCGCCGTTGTGCGCGAGATAGCGGTACGGGTGGGCGCGGTCCCAGCTCGGGAAAGTGTTGGTGCTGAAGCGCGAGTGCACCAGCGCCAGCGCGGTCTCGATCGCGGGGTGGTTGAGGTCGGGGAAGTACTGGTCGAGCTGGCCGGTCAGCAGCATGCCCTTGTAAACGAGGGTCTTGTAGCTCAGCGAGCAGACGTACCAGTACTCGGCGCCGCCCAGGGTCGTGGTGCGGATCTCGCTGTAGGCGCGCTTGCGGATCAGGTAGAGCTTACGCTCGAACTCGGCTTCGTCGGCGGTATCGGGGCCGCGCTCGATGAAGACCATGCGGATGAAGGGCTCGCTGGCCTTGGCGGTCTCGCCGAGCATGGCGTTGTTCGTGGGCACGGTGCGCGCGCCCAGATAGATCTGGCCCTCCGACTGGACCACGCGGGCGAAGACCTGCTCGATGCGGCGGCGCTGGGTCGGGTTCTTGGGCATGAAGACCAGGCCCGCGCCGTAGTGGCCGGGCTCGGGCAGACGGATGCCGGACTTGCGGGTGACCTCCTTCAGGAAGGCATGCGGCATCTGCATGAGCACGCCGGTGCCGTCGCCAGTGTTGGTCTCGCAGCCGCAGGCGCCGCGGTGGTCGAGGTTCTTCAGGACCTGGATGGCCTGCTTGAGGATCGCGTTGGACTTGCGGCCCTTGATGTCGACGACGAAGCCGAAACCGCAGGCGTCCTTTTCGAACTGGGGGTCGTAGAGGCCCTGCTTGCCGGGGCGCTGGGTGCGGGGGCGGAGGCGGGAGCGGGTCTTCGTCGTCGGGCGGGTCATCGGCGGACACCTCATATATGGCGCTCGCGCTGCCGACGCACGTCCGGGTCGTAGACCGTCGGGCGGGTCATCGGCGGACGCCTGACAGGGCGCCTGCAGGCGTGGAGCCGGGTGGACGCTCGGAACTCTATCGGGTGGCTGGCGGGGTGCCCATGAAAATGGGCTATCTGACTCATCAATATGAGTCATGTAGACTCATGGATATGACCAAAAGACTACAGGTGTTGCTGGAGGACGCGGAGTACGCGGCGCTGCAAAAGGCGGCCGTGGCCCGCCGGGTCACGGTGGCCGAGTGGGTGCGGCGAGCCCTGGTCGCGGCGCGGCGGCTGGAGGCCTCGGGGGACCTGGACCGCAAGCTCGATGCAATCCGGGCCGCGGTGCGGCACACGGGACCGAGCGGCCCGATCGAACGCTTCGCCGACGAGATCGAGCGCGGCTACGGCGGCGGCGGGAGCTGAGCCGTGGTGTTCATCGACTCGAACGTGCCGATGTACCTCGTGGGCGCGGCCCATCCGAACAAGGTGGATGCGCAGCGGCGGCTTGAGCAGCTGGTGGCGGACCGGGTGCGGTTGGTCACCGATGCGGAGGTCATGAACGAGATCCTGCACCGCTACGTCGCGCTGGAGCGCAAGGGGTATATCCAGGCGGCCTTTGACCTGCTGCTGACAGTCGTAGATGAAGTACTACCTGTGGATCGCGCCGTGGTCGGGGGGGCAAAGCAGCTGGTGCTGCAGTACCCGGGGCTGCCGGTGCGGGTGGCGATGCACGTGGCGGCGATGCAGCGGCATGGCATCGAGCAGGTGCTGAGCTTCGATGCGGGGTTCGAGCGGGTGCCGCGGATCCTGCGGTTGAGGTGAAGGAGATCCGCGCTCTCGGTTCACCCGTATGGGCGAATCTCGATGCGAGTGGCGCCGTCGGGGCATGGGGCGTCCTCATGTCGAATTCCTCCAGACTCAGGCACTGGAGTGGCAGCCCACGCCGCTCGCGCACCTGACCGGCACGCTCTGCAAGATGCTGAGCCGGGACGAGGCAAGCGGGGCCTGTTCGATGCTGCTGCGGCTGCCGGAGGGCTGGCAGCACGCGGGACCTGGCATCTCGACGCCGAGGAGGAATTCCTCGTGCTGGACGGCGAGATGTCGCTGGGCGAGCACGTCTACGTGCAGGACTGCTACGGCCGGCTGCCGGCCTGGTGGACGCGGGGCGCGCTCCGCGTGGGCAAGGAAACGGTGCTGCTGTGCTTTTTCGAGCGGGCGCCCACGGCGGCGATGGGCGTGGACGTCCGTGCCGGCGAGGCGTCGCGCTGCGCGGTGCCGCGGCTCGATGCGTTCGAGATGGCATGGGAATCGGCCGGCATGGATCCGGCCTGCGCCGACATCGGCCTGCGCTGGAAGATGCTGCGCGGCCGGATCGGGGATGCGCAGACGACCATGCTCGTGGCCTGTCCGCCGCACCTGCACCCGCCGCAATGGCGGGGCCCGCAGGAAGTCCATGACTGTGTCGAGGAGATGTTCCTGCTCTCGGGAGACTATCTGAGCAACGTCGGGCGGATGCGCGAGGGGGCCTATTTCTGGCGTCCGCCCGGAGTCGCGCACGGCCCGTACGGCACGCGCCACGGCAATCTCGCACTGATCCGCACGATCGGCGCGCCGCTCGAGAACAACTGGACGCGCGGGGAGGTCGAGATCTCGCGCGATCCGGTCGCGCGGCCGTTCCTGCCGGAAGCGCTGCGCGCGCAGCACGGGCGGCCCTCGGTCCCGGACTCGTACTGACCGCGGGTCGTGGGCGTTGCCGCGGAGGCGGCCCGCCCGATCACTCGAAACTCGATCCGTCCTTGCGGCGGTAGCCGCCGCCGCCGCTGTAGCGGCCCGGCAGGAACTTCATGTCGATGTCGGAGTATTCGCCGTGGTCGTCGTCGCTGCGGCTGCCGACGATCAGCAGCTCGGCGGGAGTACTGGAGGGGTTCTGGAAGTGATGGCCGTTGCGGTCGCCGGCCCTGAAGCCGGCGGCGTCGCCGGGACGCATCGGCTCTTCGCCCTCGTCGGTGACCAGCACGACTTCGCCGCTCAGCACGTACACGAACTCGTCCTCGTGGCTGTGCCAGTGACGCTGGCTGGACCAGGCGCCGGGCTGCAGGGTCAGGAGGTTGACGCCGAACTGCGTGAGGCCGGCGGCCTGGCCGAGGCGCAGCGCGATGCGACTCTCGCAGGGCGTGGCGTATTCCTTCGGATAAGTGGTGCCGGCGAAGACCGGGGCCTGGGTGCGGTCGATCCTGGGCATCGCGATGATCTCCTGGGCGCGGAGGAGCGAGCGTAGCGCGAGGCGATCGAGCGTGCTTTGCGCGAGGGAACGGCGCGCTGTCTGCGCGCGGATGGGTCGGCACCGCGGGCCTGGAACAGCGCGATGGTGCTGACGTGGTCCTTTTTTTCATAGTGGCCGGGCGCATTGGCGCCGCCGTCGGCCTGCTTCTGGATGTCGAGGTAGCGCATCGAGCCGCCGCACGAGGCCAGCGGCGTGCCGAAGCCCTCGAGCACCGCGAACGCGGACTCGGCGTGCGCGGGATCGCCGAGCCTGTTGGCCGAGAGGTTCAGCAGCGGCGCGCCCTGGGCGTTGCGCACCAGCACGGCGGCGAGGAACAGCGGCTCCGGCGCGGTCGGCGCGTACTGGAAGTAGCGGTCGAGCACGCCGCGGATCGCGGCGCCGCCATAGGTGACGACGCGGGTCGTGACCGGAAATTCATGGGGGTGCCGTCCGAACTCGAACGAGACGCCGATGCCGAAAATGCCGCCGCCGCGCAGCGCCCAGAAGAGATCGGCGTTCTCGCCGGCGTTCGCGGTCAGCTGGCGACCTTCGGCGCTGACGAGCTGCACTTCGCGCAGGTTGTCGATCGTCAGACCGTGCCGGCGCTGCAGGCGCCCCATGCCGCCGCCGAGCGTCAGCCCGCCGACACCGGTATGCGAGACGACACCGAAGGTGGTCGCGAGACCGGCGGCCTGGGCCGCGGCATCGAGGTCGCCGAGCCGGCATAGGCACCGCCGAAAGCGAAGAACAGCAGCATGCTGGCGAGGCTGCGGCCACGGTATTCGGCACCGAAGAGCTGGCGGATCCTGCCCTGACCGGTGCGTGGGTCGGTGACGGAAATGGCGCCGGCACCGTCGCCGACGCGCGCGAGGTAGAGGCCGATAGGGATGGCCAGCGGCACGACGATGAAGGCGACGTAGCAGGCCGCACGCCAGTCGTACTTCGCGAGCAGCGGCGCCGCCAGCAGCGAGGCGAGCAGCTAGCCCAGCGGATAGCCGCACTGCAGCAGGCCCATCGCGACGCCGCGGTAGCGGTCGGCGGCGAGGCCGGCGCAGACGATCAGCAGCGCCGCGAACACGAAGCTGATGGTCAGGATCGTGCCCGCCGCCTCCAGCGGCAGCCGGAACTCGGCCAGGATCCCGGGGATCGCGTAGCC
>JADLDF010000029.1 GCA_020846815.1 Gammaproteobacteria bacterium
CAGCTGCCGCTGAAGCACGAATACATGCAGACCTTCGTCGAGCACCAGGCGGAGTTCGGCGGCGCGAACCGCGTGCTGATCGCGCTGGTCGCGCGCGACGGCAACATGTTCACGCCGCAGTTCTTCGCGGCGCTGAAGCAGGCCACCGACCGCGTGCTCGTCATGGACGGCATCGACCGCGGCCGCGTGCAGTCGTTGTTCACACCGAACGTGCGCTACATCGAGGTGGTCGAGGACGGCATCCAGGCGGGCAACGTCGTCGACGCCGAGTTCCAGCCGACGCCCGAGGCGCTGGCCGAGGTCCGCGAGAACATCCTCAAGGCCGGCATCGTCGGCCGACTGGTCGCCAACGACTTCTCCGGCGCGCTGGTCAGCGCGATCGTGCTCGAGCAGGACGCGCAGGGCCGGCCGGTCGACCCGATCGCGGTCGCCGAGCAGCTCGAGCGCGAGGTGCGCGCGGCCATCGCCGGTGACGGTGCGGGCATCGACGTCCGGGCGGTCGGCTCGCCGGTCGACGTGCACATGATCGGCTTCGCCAAGGTCATGCACGACATCGCTCAGGGCGCGCTCTCGGTCGTGATCTTCGCGGCCGTCACGCTGCTGCTGACGCTGCTCGCGGTCTGGATCTACTGCCAGTCGTTCCGCGTGGCGCTGGTGCCGGTCGTCTGCTCGGTGATCGCCGTGATCTGGCAGCTCGGCACGCTGGTCGTGCTCGGCTACGGCATCGACCCGCTCGGCCTGCTGGTGCCGTTCCTGATCTTCGCGATCGGCGTCAGCCACGGCGTGCAGAAGATCAGCGCCGTCACCGATGCCGTGTTCGACGGGCTCGACCCCGAGGCCGCGGCCCGGCGCACCTTCCGGCTGCTGCTGCTGCCGGCGATCGTCGCGCTGCTCGCCGATCTGGTCGGCTTCGTGACCATCCTCTATATCCCGGTGCAGGTCATCCGCGAGATGGCGATCACCGCCAGCATCGGCGTCGCGATCGTGATCCTGACGGACCTCGTGCTGCTGCCGGTGCTCGTGTCCTTCGTGAAGTTCGACCCGGCCTACCGCGATCGCGTCGCGCACCGCCAGGCCCGGCTGCAACGCTGGTGGCACGGGCTGTCGGTGATCACGCTGAAGGGCCCTTCGCTCGCGATCATCGCGGTCGCCGCCGTGCTCGGCGTCGCAGGTTTCCTGGTCGGCAGGGGCGCGGTCATCGGCGACGCGACCGCCGGCGTGCCGGAGCTGCGGCCGGACTCGCGCTACAACGTCGACTCGCAGATCATCACGCGCGAGTTCTCGATCGGCGTCGACATCCTCACGGTCATCGTCGAGACCCGGGAGCCCGCCTGCGTCAGCCACACGCTCATGAAGTCGATCGACGAGTTCTCCTGGCACATGCAGAACGTCGAGGGCGTGCAGCAGGTGATCTCTCTGCCCCTGGTCGCGAAGCAGGCCATCGCCGGCTGGAGCGAGGGCGCGCTGGCCTGGCGCGAGATCCCGCGCAATCCCGACCAGCTCACGCAGTCCACGCGCTACATCGAGACCAGCACGGGCCTGCTGAACGCGGACTGCGACGTCGTGCCGGTCATGCTGTTCCTCGCGGACCACCGCTCGGAGACGATCGAGCGCGTGGTCGCGGCGGTCAAGCAGTGGCGCATCGAAAATCCGGTCGAGGGCGCGCAGTTCCGCCTCGCCACCGGCAACGTCGGCGTCATGGCCGCGACCAACGAGGAAGTGAAGCGCACCGAGTTCCCGATCCTCTTCGGTGTGTTCGCCGCGGTCATCGCCATGTGCCTGCTGACCTTCCGCTCGGTGACCGGCGCCGTGCTGGTGTTCATCCCGCTGGCGCTGGTCTCGGTGCTCGCCTATGCGCTCATGGCCCTGGTCGGCATCGGCCTGAAGATCTCGACGCTGCCCATGGTCGCGCTCGGCGTCGGCATCGGCGTCGACTACGGCATCTACCTCTTCAGCCGCATGCAGGAATTCCTGAAGCAGGGCCTGCCGGTGCGCGAGGCCTTCGAGAAGACCATGCGCGTCACCGGCGCATCGATCATCTTCACCGGCATTACGCTCGCGATCGGCGTCGTCACCTGGATCTTCTCGCCGCTGCAGTTCCAGGCCGACATCGGCAAGCTGCTGACCTTCATGTTCCTGGTCAACATGATCGGCGCGATCGTGCTGCTGCCGGCGCTGGCGACCTGGCTGGTGCGGCGCGAGCCGCCGCCGCCCGCGCAAGGACAGTTTGCCCCTGGAGGCGGGGCCGACTGGTGAGCCGCAGCTCCGTATCCTGCTGAATGTCCAGCCAGTTCGCGCTCCTCGGCCAGCGACGCTTCGCGCCGTTCTTCGGTGCGCAGGCGCTGGGCGCGTTCAACGACAACCTGCTGAAGAACGCGCTGGTGATCCTCGCCGCCTATCAGGGCGCGCGGCTCACCCGTCTCGATCCGGGCCTGCTCGCCAATCTCGCCGGCGGGCTGTTCGTGCTGCCTTATCTGCTGTTTTCCGGCATCGCCGGCCAGCTCGCCGACCGCTTCGACAAGACGCTGCTGATCCGCATCGTCAAGGGCGCTGAAGTCGCGATCATGGCGCTGGCCGGCCTCGGCTTCGCGCGCAGCGATCTCGGCCTGCTGCTCGGCGCGCTGTTCCTGATGGGCCTGCATTCGACGTTCTTCGCGCCGGCCAAGTACGGCCTCCTGCCACAGGTGCTGCACGACACCGAGCTGGTCGGCGGCAACGCGCTGGTCGAGATGGGGACTTTCGTCGCGATCCTGCTCGGCACGCTCGCCGCGGGCGAGCTCGCCGGTGCGGCCGCAGCCGCCGGCACGATTGCGGGTACCGTCGCGGACACCGCAGCGGGCGCGGGCATGGGCATGGGCATGGGCATGGGCATGGGCGCGGGCGCGGGCGCGGGCATGGGCGCGGACATCGTTTCGGCAACGGGTACGGGTTTGGGCGTCGACACGAGCTCCGGCCTGGGCACCGGTTTGCTGACCACGACGATGCTCGGTATCGCGGTCGCCGGCCTGCTCGCGAGCCTCGCGATGCCACGGCTACCCGCGGTCGCGCCGCGGCTCGTGATCGACTGGAATCCCTGGCGCGCATCGCTCGCGAATGTGCGCGCGGCCCGCGAGCGCCGCCCGGTCTTCCTGTCGATCCTCGGCATCTCCTGGTTCTGGGCTTATGGCGCACTGGTGCTCGCCCAGCTGCCGCTGTACGCCAGCCGCGTGCTGAACGGCGACCAGCGCGTGCTGACCCTGCTGCTGGTCACGTTCTCGGTCGGCGTCGCCGCCGGCTCGCTGCTCTGCGAGCGCCTCTCGGGACGCAAGGTCGAGATCGGCCTCGTGCCTTTCGGCAGCATCGGCCTGACGCTGTTCGCGATCGACCTCTATTTCGCGACACCGGCCGTACCGCCGGCCGCCGCCCTCGGCATCGGCGCCTTCTTCGAAGCCGGCGGCGGCTGGCGCATCGTCGCCGACCTCGGGCTGCTCGGCGTGTTCGGCGGCTTTTTCATC
>JADLDF010000030.1 GCA_020846815.1 Gammaproteobacteria bacterium
ATCAGCGCCGGCCTGAACTCCTACTTCGGCCTGACCGGCCGCAGCTACAAGGCCGACGACAAGACGCTGCCGCGCTCGCCGAAGGAGACGTTCGCGCTGTCGGCCACCTGGACCGACACGCTGAACGAGGACTGGGAATGGTACGTGCGCGGCGACGCCACGTACGCGGGCAAGACCTACACGGACGAGACCAACCTCTCGTGGGTCGCCGCCTACTCGCTGCTGAACGGCCGCGTCGGCTTCGCGCGTGAGGATGGCCTCAACGTGGAGCTGTTCTGCCGCAACTGCCTGAACGAGGACGGCTGGCGCACCGGGCGCCGCGGCGTGGACTGGATCGACACCTCGCCTGTGCCGAACACGCTGACCCGCGTGGGCGCCATCGTGCAGCCGATCGAGAAGCGCGAAATCGGTCTGCGCGTGCAGTTCGAGTTCTGATGTGGCCGGCGCGCGGCGGGAAGCCGCCGCGCGCCATGCCGTACCGTGCGCACCGCCCGGCGAGGCGGCGGAGGACGTGCTCCTGCGCGGCGCGCCTCAGCCCCGGGCCGGGGAGTAGAACTCCAGGATCGCGCCGTCCGGCGTACGCACCGAGCACAGGTCGAGTGCGCCGTAGGGCGCCACGAGCAGCCGGGTCGGCTCGGTATAGAGCGCAACGCCCCTGCTGCGCAGCGTGTCGGCCCAGGCCGCGAGGTCGGGCACGGCGTAGCGCGCGCAGAGCAGGCCGAGGTTCGGTGCGACGCAGCGGCTGGAATGGTCGTAGCCACCGAGCTCCTTCATCTCCAGCAGCTGCACCGAGCCGTCGTTGCCGCCGTCGGGGTGGAAGATGCCGACCCGCCGGCGCACCGTGCGCGCGATGCTGCCCGGGATGCCCAGCATGTTGCGGCCCGGCTCGTCGGAGTCGCGGATGTCGCGCTCCATCAGCGGTGACCAGCCGAGCTTGTCGACGAAGAACTCGCGCGCGACGTCGTAATCACGCACGACCTGCAGCGCATTGAAGGTCCGGGACATGGCCGTGAATGCCGGCAGCTCGACCAGCACCTTGCCGAAAGCCTGCAACATGACCATGACCAGGCCGTCCGGGCCGCGGATCACGGCCTGACGGATGCTGAAGTCGCCCAGGTGGTAGTCCGTGGGCGGGCCGAAGGCCGCCCAGCCGACACGCTGCAGCGCACGGTACATGGCGTTCGTGTCGCGGACATAGACGTTGAAGTCGAAGAACCCGCCGGTGTCCCAGGGATGCTGAGCCGGTCGCATGAGGTCCGATTCCACGCCGTGGAAGCGCACCAGCCGGACCATGCCGCGGGTCTCGTGCTCGGCCACCATCAGCACCTGCTCGATGCGGCTGCAGCCCGCCGGCACGTGCCAGGCCGCGAACTGCCCGGCCGGCGCGTCCGGAAGCGGATGAGCGCTCCAGCGGCCGATGTCCATGAGGTTGGAGCGCAGCTGCTCCAGGTTGTGGACCGAGACTACGATTTCCTGCATGCCCCTGAACATCGTTCGAATCTCCTGCTGCGTCGTTCCAGGATCGAGTGGCCCGCCGGGCATGACGAATGCTCACGTCATGGCCGCGGCGGGACTGCCGGTGCGCCGCTGCCTCAGGGCTTCTTCGGCGGCTTGGGCTTCTGGGTCTTGGAGTAGACCTCGAGGCTGGAGAGGTTGGGCTTGTCCCAGTACTCCCGCGGTGGGGCCTCGAGCATGTGCGGGTGGTGCTTCTCGCAGTGCGCCCGGACCTTGGGCTTGAAGCCGTCGAGCGAGTCGAACGAGTGGTGGGTCGAGTGGTAGACGATGTGGCCGGGCGCCTGACCCATGAGCATCCAGGGCAGCCACGGCGTCACGCGAGCCCAGGAACCGGTGTGCAGCACCGAGGTCTTGGCGGGGTTCTGCAGATCGGCGAGCTTGACCGTGGTCGTAAAGAACTCGCTGACGCGGTTCATCGGGCCCGAGCTCTCGCGCGGCCACTTGTCGGGCTGCAGCGCTGCCTTGTAGTAGAGGTTGATGTGGGTGCGGTTCTGGACCATGCCGTTGCCGGCGTCGAACCAGCCCATGCTGAAGGGCACGGCCGGGCGCTCCTTGGGCTTGTTCAGGCCGCCGTAGTCCGGCTCGAACTTCTTCACGGTCTCCGCGAAGAAGTGGTTCCACGGATCGTTGATGACGTCGACGACCTCGACGGTCTCGTCGAGATAGGGATTCTTCCAGCTTCGCAGGATGTCGCCGGTGGCGAGGTCGGAGTAGAAGATCGCCTCACGGTGCAACACGCGATAGCTGCCGTCCGGCTGGCCCCAGGCTCGGGCCACCGAGACGACCTCGAAGCCGAACAGATCGCGCAGTGCCTCGCCGTCGCGCACGCCGCAGACCACGCCGCTGACGCTGCTCCACTTCTGCTTGCTCTCGTCGAGGTTGGCGTCGATGCGCACGGCCGCGTTCACGTTGCCCTTGGGCGTGGTGAGATCGATGTGGGGGCCTTTGAACCCGGCCGGGGCGGCAGTCGCGGCTCCCGATGCTAATGGCGCGGCGCTGAGCCCTGCTGCCAGAGAACCGGTCAAGATCAACATGTCGCGGCGATCCATGTGCACCTCAGGCTGATTCAGGCCGCAACTCGCGGCCTCGCGAGGCTGCGCCGGATCGGCGACACGGTCAACACGCGGGACGGACGGTACGGCGCGAGGTGAGGCAGCGACCGGAATGCGGGCTGGTTGCGCGGCGAGGCTCACGCCGCGCACGCGCTGCGGGCGTGGTCAGGCCAGGCGCAGCTTGCGGCACTCGTCGTCGAGACTGCGTTGCAGACGGGCGATGTACGAGATGAAGGTCATCGCCGTCGAGTCGCTGAGCACTGGCGCGAGACCGATCGCATGACGATGCAGGAACTCGGCCATGCCGAGCGACATGTCGCGCAGCTGTTCCGGCCAGTCGAGGCGCGCGGACGGCGGCGCCAGCGCCGGCTGCAGCGCCGTCGCCACGGCGATCTGCAGCTCGAGCAGCTGCGCGTCGGCGCGCAGCAGGTCGCAGGCCTCGGGGATGCTGCGCGTCGCGGCGAGCACGTGGCCATAGGCCCGCTCGACCAGCAGCGCGGCGTGGCGCGGCAGCTCGCCGCTGACTCCCGCCACGCCCGCATGGTCGCGTGCCGGGAAGATCACTTCGAGCGGCGCCCAGGCGCGGATGGTCTCGCACAGCCAGCGGCGGTTGGCGCTCGCGGGGCGATCGTGGGACAGCACGCCATCGAGCCGGATGTTCAGCACGCGCTGCGCGGCGCTGCAGTCACCCTGCACGCGCAGCGCCACCGACGAGCGTCGTGGCGCCTCGAGCCAGGCGGTGAACTCGCGCGCTGCCAGCCGCCGCGGCTCATCGAAGGCCGGGTCCGGTGCAACGGCGGAGGAGAGTCGCGAAACAGCTGCGGCTGGCGAAGCGCTGGAGGACGGTTGCGAAACGGCTGCGTCTGACGAAGCAGCGGAGGACGGCTGGGCAACGGCCGCGGATGGCGGCGGCACGGCGCGCGACGGATCGGGCATGAGCGGACCTCGGTGAGGACCTCGCGAGTAAAGCGGCAAGCGCCCGCCGAAGCGGTGATGTCCGTCACGGGCGACGGTGTCGCGGCGTCGCGCGCCGACGCCGCCGTCGGCTTACGTCAAATGCGGAAGCGCTCGCGCAGCTCGCCCGCCATGCGGCGGCTCACCGCGAGGCGCTCGTCGCTGTCGCGCAGCCGTACGTAGTACTGGCCGGCGTCGTCGCGCTCGATCGCCGCCAGGTGCGCGACGTTGACCAGCGCGTTGCGGTGGATGCGCACGAAGCCCGCGCCGAGGTCCTCCTCGAGCGACTTCAGCGACTCCTCGATGAGGTCCTCGCCGGCGGCATGGCGCACGGTCACGTACTTCTGGTCGGCGATGAAGCAGCGCACCTCGGCCGTCGGGATCAGCCTGGTGGTCTCGCGCACCCGGACGGCGATGTGGGTGCGCTGCGGCGCGAAGCGTGCGACCGCGGCGGCCTGTGCGAGCTGCGGCCGCGTCAGCCGGCCGGCCTGTGCGAGTGCGGCGGCGAGCTTTTCGCGGCGGATCGGCTTCAGCAGGTAGGCGACCGCCTGGGCGTCGAAGGCCCGGAGCGCGTATTCGTCGAAAGCCGTGGTGAAGATCACGGCCGGCGGCGCCGGGGTCTCGGCGATGCGCCGCGCGGTCTCAATGCCGTCCATGCCGGGCATGCGCACGTCGAGCAGCACGATGTCCGGGTCGCACTCGTCGACCCGGCGCAGCGCCTCCTCGCCGTCCGCGGCCTCGCCGACGACCTGCGCGTCGCCGGCCTCGGCGAGCAGCGCGCGCAGGCGCTCGCGCGCCGGGGCTTCGTCGTCGACGATCAGGATGCGTAGCGCGCTCATGCCGTGGCCGTCGTGCCGGAGGCGCGCAGGTAGGGGAAGCGCAGTGTGACGATGTACTCGTCGTCGAAGCGGCCCGCCTTGATGGTCGCACGCTCGTCGTACATCAAGGTCAGGCGCTCGCGGATGTTGGCGAGCGCGAGGCGGTTGCCGTCGCGGACCACGGCGCCCTCGGGCATGGGATTGCGCACGACCAGGGTGATGAGGCCGTGGGCGAGCTCGCCCGAGACAGCGACCGTGCCGCCGTCGCGCCGCGGCTCGATGCCGTGGTAGATCGCGTTCTCGAGCAGCGGCTGTATCAGCAGGCTCGGCACCATCGCGTCGCGCGGCAGCGCGCCGGTGCGCCAGTCGACGCGCAGCCGCTCGCCGAGGCGCAGCTTCTCGATGCGCTCGTAGATGGCGGCGACCTCGAGCTCGTCGGCGAGTGTGATCTGCGCGCGCTTCTCGGAGAGGTTGGCGCGGAACAGGTCGGCGAGGTCCTGCACGGCCTCCTCGGCGCGCGCCGGGTTGCTGCGCGTCAGCGAGGCGATGGTGTTCATGCTGTTGAACAGGAAGTGCGGCCGGATGCGCGCCTGCAGCGCGTGCACGCGCGCCTGCGCCTGCATCTCGATGTTGCGACGCCACTCGTGCGTGACGTAGAAGTAGCGCATCGCGACGCCGGCGACAACCAGGCCGATGCCGACGTTGCGCGCCAGGAAGGCGAGGTGCCGGCGCGGGAACAGGTCACCGAGCGCATCCGGCCCAACGAAGCTGCTCTGGCCGATCTGCCAGGTGGCCTCGGAGACGACCGCGATCACCAGCGCCACCAGCGCCAGCACCGTCCCCGAGCCGCGCGCGACCGAGGTGCTGACGATGCGGCCGCGCAGCGCGCACAGCAGCGCCGCGATCACGAGACCGATCCACAGCAGGAACAGCGAGGTGCGCGCGAGGTCGGTCCAGAAGCCGATGTGGTCGTTGTCGCGCGCCAGGGTCAGCACCAGCGCGGTCAGCTCGACGATCAGCACCACCGCGAGCACGGCCCGCGGCACGCAGAAATCCGGCAGGTAGAGTGCGTGGACTGCGCCGGAGCCCGTGGCGGCGGGCGCAGCCGGGGAATCGGGGCGCGCGCCGCTCATGGCTGACGACGCTGCGCGAACAGTTCCTGCTTGAGGCGGAACACCGCCGAGATGTCCTCGTCGCCGTGGCCGCGGCGGATCAGCTCGGCGTACTCGGCCAGCATGTCCTCGACGACCGGCAATGCGACGCCGGCGGCCGCCGCCATGTCGCGGCAGATCTTCAGGTCCTTTTCGTGCAGGCGCACGCGGAAGCCGGCCGGGTAGCTGCCCTTGATCATGTTCGGTGCGCGATGCACGAAATACCACGAGGAGCCGGCACCCTGGCCGAGCGTGTCGACGAGCTTCTGCAGCGGCAGTCCCTGCGCCTGCGCAAAGGCCATCGCTTCGCCGACCGCGCGGATGATGCCGGCGCACATGATCTGGTTGGTCGCCTTGGCCGCCTGGCCGGCGCCGCTCTCGCCGAACCAGGTGACGGTGCGACCGAGCGCGCCCAGCACCGGCTGCGCGCGTTCGAATGCGAGCGCATGACCGCCGCACATGATCGCGAGCTTCGCGTCGCGCGCGCCCTCGACGCCGCCGCTGACGGGACAGTCGAGAAACTCCGCGCCGCGCGCGGCGAGGCGCGCGGCGGCGAGGCGTGCCGTCCCGGCATCGACCGTGGAGGTGTCGATGACCAGGGTGCCGCGGCGCACGGCCGGCAGCAGCGCGTCGACGACCTCGAGCACGTCGGCGTCGGCCGAGACGCAGATCACCAGAGCGTCGCAGCGCGCGGCGAGCTCGGCCGGCGAGGGTGCATCGAAGCAGTGCAGCTCGGCGGCGAGCGCCGTGGCCTTGTCGCGCGTGCGGTTCCAGACGCCGGCGAGGATGCCGGAACGCGCGAGGTTGCGCGCCATCGGCGCGCCCATGGCCCCGAGACCGAGTACTCCTGCCCGCATCGTCGCCTTCGTCGCTGGCGCGCCCGCCGGGCGCGATCGGGCAAGTCTAGCGGCTCGGCGACCCGCAGGCGGTGTCGCGGTCGGTGCGCGCGTCGATCCGCGCCCTGTCGAGCTCGGCCTCGGACAGGTAGACGCGCTGACCGTCCTTGTCTTCGCGGTACAGGCGGCGCGCAGCGATCGATTTCTCGTAGCGTGCGGTCGCTTCCTTGCACTGTTCCGCGCGCTTCTTGCGCAGATCGTCCTGCACCTGACGCGCCGTGGCCTCGGTGGCGAGCTGGTCGGAGATCGCCGCGTTGCTTGCGGCGAACCGGTCGACGGGCGGAGCCGCGGACGTCTCGCCCTCGCTTCCCGGTTCCGGTGCCGCCGCAGGCTGGGCCGGCGGGATGCGGTTGGTCGACTTGATGAGCTGCGCGCCTTCGACCGGCACGTCGCTGTAGTGCCACTTGCCCTGGGCATCCTTCCAGCGCCAGACGTCGGCCTGGGCGAGGCTGGCCATGAGCGCG
>JADLDF010000031.1 GCA_020846815.1 Gammaproteobacteria bacterium
GGCCCGTCGTCAACGACGTCACGCTCGACATCGCCACGGGCGAGTTCTTCGTGCTGCTCGGCCCGAGCGGCAGCGGCAAGAGCACCCTGCTGCGCGCCCTCGCCGGCCTGACCGAGATCGAGCACGGGCGCATCCTGCTCGGCGGCCGCGACGTGACCCACGTGCCGGCCCGCGAGCGCGGCGTCGGCTTCGTGTTCCAGCACTACGCCCTGTTCCGTCACATGACGGTGGCCGAGAACATAGAGTTCGCGCTGAAGGTGCGCGGCGTGCGCGCGGCCGAGCGCCGCAAGCGCAGCGCGGAACTGCTGAAGCTGGTCGCGCTCGAGGGCTTCGGCCAGCGCAAGCCCGGTCAGCTCTCCGGCGGCCAGCAGCAGCGCGTCGCAGTGGCCCGCGCGCTCGCCCACGAACCGGCGGTGCTGGTGCTCGACGAGCCTTTCGGCGCGCTCGACGCCAAGATCCGCGTCGAGCTGCGCGAGACCGTGCGCGAGGTGCAGCGCCGCCTCGGCACGACGACGATCCTGGTCACCCACGACCAGGAAGAGGCCTTCGCGCTCGCCGACCGCATCGGCGTGATGCACATGGGCCGGCTGCTCGAGACCGGCACGCCCGAGCGCCTCTACCGCCAGCCCGCGACGCGCTTCGTCGCCACCTTCCTCGGCGCGGCCAACCTGCTGCTCGCGCAGCGCACCGGCAACGGCCTGCGCTTCGGCGACGAGCTCGCCGTGCCGTTCGAATACCTCGCCTCGCTGCCCGAGCACCGCGACGAGGTGGTCGCGGTGCTGCGGCCCGAGGACGTCGAGCTCGCCGAGTCGCGCGAGCGGCTGACGAACCGTCCGTTCGCCCACGGTCACGTCCATTCCAGCGGCTTCGCCGGCAGCTTCGAGCGTCTGGTCATCCAGGCGGCGCCGGACAGCGGGCTGCGTACCGCGATCGGCCACGAGGGCCCCGGCGAGGCGCCGCTGCGCATCGAGGTGCTGCGCACGGCTGCCGAGCAAGCGGCACTGCCGCTCGCGCCGGGGCGACGCGTGGCACTCGGACTGCGCCGCTTCCACACCCTGCCGACGCCGATCTCGGGCATCGTGCTCTGCGCCGCGGACGCGGAGCGCCGCGACGCGCTGCGTGCGAGCCCTCTGGTGAAGCAGCTCGTCGGCAGCATGAAGGCGCGGGTCATCGAAGCCACGGCCGAGGGCGAGGCGATCGCGCCGGCCGGGACACTGGTCGCCGCCGGGCGCGAGACGCCGATACAGGCAGGCTCGGGCCTGCGCGTCGTGCCGGTCGATCCGGCGCAGGTGCTGCAGGCCGCGCGCGCGCTCGAGCACGGCGGCGCGCTGCTCTGCCTGCCGCCCTCGACTCAGCTTCCCTCCCGCGCGCTGCTGCTCTGCACCAGCGACGGCGCCCGCCCCGTGACGCTCGGCGTGCTCGCCAGCGTCATGCGTCATCTGCCGGTCGAGGCGACCTACGTCACCGTGCAGCTGCCGACCGCGCCGCGCTCCGAAGTCACCGCCTCGTTCCGGCGCCTGCTCGATGCCCGCGCCGAACTGCAGGCGGCACATGGCCTGGACGTGCGCACCGAGGTGCACATCGGCGACGTCGATGGCTGGATCGTCGGTCTGGTCGCCGCCGAGGACGCGCCGCTGCTGGTGCTCGGCACCGAGGCGGCGCCCGAGGAGCTCGAGTCGCTGCTCGCCGGTCCGCTGCGCCCGCTGTTCCAGACCGGCGCCCGACTGCCGCTGCTGCTGACACTGGCGGCGCCGCGGCCCGCCGCGACCACGACCACGATCAGGACCACGATCAGGACCCCGGAAAGCGCGCTCGCCGGAGACCATCGATGAACCGACGCCCTGCCCTGCGCCTTCTCTTCGCGCTGCTGGCCGCCTGCGCCGCCGGCACTGCTGCAGCGGCCAGGGTCGACCTGCTGAACGCCTCCTACGACCCGACGCGCGAGTTCTACGTCGAGTTCAACCGCGCCTTCGCAGCGCACTGGAAGAAGACCGCCGGCGACGAGCTGCGGATCCGCCAGAGCCATGGCGGCTCGGGCAAGCAGGCACGCTCGGTCATCGACGGCCTGCCGGCCGACGTCGTGACGCTGGCGCTGGCGTTCGACGTCGACGCCCTGCGCCGCAACGGCGGCCTGATCCCGGCGAACTGGCAGACCCGCCTGCCGAACAACAGCGCGCCCTACACCTCGACCATCGTGTTCCTGGTGCGCAAGGGCAACCCCAAGAACATCCGCGACTGGGGCGACCTCGCCCGGCCCGGGGTGCAGGTCATCACGCCGAACCCCAAGACCTCGGGCGGTGCGCGCTGGAACTACCTCGCCGCCTATGCCTGGGCGCTGCGCCAGCCCAAGGCGACGCCGGCCACGGTCGAGGCCTATCTCGCGAAAGTGTTCCGCAACGTGCCGGTGCTCGACTCCGGCGCACGCGGCTCCTCCGTGACCTTCGTCGAGCGCGGCATCGGCGACGTGCTGCTCGCCTGGGAGAACGAGGCGCTGCTCGCGCGGCGCGCGCTGGGCGCGAACAAGTTCGACATCGTGCTGCCCTCGATCAGCATCCTCGCCGAGCCCTCGGTCTCGATCGTCGACAAGGTCGTCGACCGCAAGGGCACGCGCCGCGTCGCCGAGGCTTACCTCGAATACCTCTATTCAAAGGAAGGCCAGGCGCTGGCGGCCAAGCACCATTTCCGCGTCCGCGACCCGCAGATCGCCGCGCGCTACCGTGCCGAGCATCCCGAGATCCCGCTCGTGACCATCGACGAAGCCTTCGGCGGCTGGGACAAGGCCAACGCCGCGCACTTCGCCGACGGCGGCAGCTTCGACCGGATCTACCGGCGATGAGCCGCGCCGCGACGGCACGGGTCATCCCGGGATTCGGGCTGACCCTCGGCTACACGATCCTCTACCTGTCGCTGATCGTGCTGATCCCGCTGTCGGCGACCTTCCTGCGCAGCACCGAGCTCGGCCTTACGCGCTTCTGGGAGGTCGTGACCGCGCCGCGCGTGCTCGCCTCGCTGCAGCTCAGTTTCGGCGCCTCGCTGCTCGCGGCCCTGGTCAACGGCGTGTTCGGCTTCGTCGTCGCCTGGGTGCTGGTGCGCCACGACTTCCCGGGGCGCAAGCTCGTCGACGCACTGGTCGATCTGCCGTTCGCGCTGCCGACCGCGGTCGCCGGCATCGCGCTGACCGCGCTGTACGCGCCGAACGGCTGGCTCGGCTCCTGGCTCGAACCGCTCGGCATCAAGGTCGCGTTCACGCCGCTCGGCATCGTCGTCGCGCTCGCCTTCATCGGCCTGCCGTTCGTGGTGCGCACGCTGCAGCCGGTGCTGGCCGAGCTCGACCGCGAGCTCGAGCACGCGGCGCAGGGCCTCGGCGCGACCGCCTGGGACAGCTTCCGCCTGGTCGTGTTTCCGACGCTCTGGCCGGCGCTGCTGACCGGCTGCGCGCTCGCCTTCTCGCGCTCGGTCGGCGAATACGGCTCGGTGATCTTCATCGCCGGCAACATCCCGATGGTCTCGGAGATCGCGCCGCTGATGATCATGACCAAGCTCGAACAGTACGAATACGCCGAGGCGACCGCGATCGCCGTGGTCATGCTGCTGCTGTCGTTCGCGATGATGCTGGCGATCAATGCGCTGCAGCTCTGCGCGCAGCGCCGCCAGGGGGTACGCTGATGAGCGGCGGCTCGGTGATCGCACGGGCCGAGGAGCAGCTTCGCGACGGCCTCGAATCGGCGGCGGCCCGGGTGCCGGAGCAGCTTGGGCGCGCCGGCCTGGTCGCGGTCGCGCTCGCCTATGTCGGTGCCTTCCTGTTGCTGCCGCTGCTGATCGTGTTCGCGATGGCGTTCTCCGAGGGCTTCGCGGCCTTTCTCGCGGCGATCCAGGACCCGGATGCGGTCGCGGCCATCAGGCTGACGCTGACGGTCGCGGCCGTGGCCGTACCGCTGAACCTGGTGTTCGGCGTCTGCGCGGCCTGGGCCATCACCAAATACGAGTTCCGCGGCAAGGGTGCACTGATCACGCTGATCGACCTGCCGTTCGCGGTCTCGCCGGTGATCTCGGGGCTGGTGTTCGTGCTGCTGTTCGGCGCCAACGGCTGGTTCGGCGAGTGGCTCGCGGCGCGCGACCTCAAGATCATCTTCGCCGTGCCCGGCATCCTGCTGGCGACGATCTTCGTCACCTTCCCCTTCGTCGCGCGGGAGCTGATCCCGCTGATGCAGGCCCAGGGACGCGAGACCGAGGAGACCGCGATCTCCCTCGGCGCCTCGGGCTGGCAGACCTTCCTCTACGTGACGCTGCCGAACGTGCGCCTCGGGCTGCTGTACGGCGTGCTGCTGTGCAATGCCCGCGCGATGGGCGAGTTCGGCGCGGTCTCGGTGGTCTCGGGCCACATCCGCGGCATGACCAATACCATGCCGCTGCACATCGAGATCCTCTACAACGAATA
>JADLDF010000032.1 GCA_020846815.1 Gammaproteobacteria bacterium
GGCTGCGCGGCCAGCTGCTGTCGGCGTTCATGCTGGTCGCGGTGCTCGCGGCCTATGCAGTCGGCCCGACCGCGGTGCCATTGCTGGCCAAGGGCGTGTTCGGCTCCGAGCAGGCGCTCGACCGCGCACTTGCCCTGCTCTGCGGCCTGCTGATGCCCATTGCCGCGGTGGCGCTCGCGATCGCGCGCGCACCTTATCGCGAGCTCATGATCACCGGCGGACGAAGGCCATGATGCCGCACGCCCGTGCGTGCACCCTCGACCGCGACCAACAGCGCCGGCCAGGCGTTCTCCTCGACCCAGCCGCCGAAGCGGGCGCTGCCGGTGGGGACCGAGGCGGCCCATGCCACCGGAATCCGAGGTCTGCGCCACGCGTCGGCTCTCTCGACTGACTTGCATTATGATACTCTCTCGGGGTCGTTGCCCTGGTGGCACTCGCGTGCCGGAGGTGGTCCATGGACGGTCCAATTTACATCCTCGGCGGTTACCAGACCGATTTCGCCGCCAACTGGGCCCGCAGCGGCCGCGAGCTCGCCGATGGCATCCGCGAAGTGCTCGAGCACGGCCTCGACGCCGTCGACCTCGAGCCGCACGACCTCGAAACCGTGCACGTCGGCAATTTCGCCGCCGAGCTGTTCTGCAACCAGGGCCACCTCGGCGGCCTGGTCGCCGCCGCCCACCCGGACCTCGCCGGCGTACCGGCCGCGCGCCACGAAGGCGCCTGTGCCTCCGGCAGCCTCGCGGCGCTCGCCGCCTCGGCCGAGCTCGAGGCCGGCCGCTACGGCCTCGCCGCCGTGATCGGCATCGAGCAGATGCGCAACGTCCCGGGCGATCAGGCCGCGAAGCTCATCGGCCCTTCCGCGATGTGGTCCGGCCACGAGTGCCAGGACGTGAAGTATCCCTGGCCGCACGTGTTCAGCGAGCTCGCCGCGGAGTACGAGCGGCGCTACGGCCTGAAGAGCGAGCACCTGTGGCGCATCGCCGAGATCAACTTCGGCAATGCGCGCCGCAATCCCAACGCGCAGACGCGCCGCTGGCAGTTCACGCCCGAGAGCTTCAGCGCCGACGAGCAGGCCAATCCGGTCATCGACGGCCGCATGCGCAAACAGGACTGCGGCCAGATCAGCGACGGCGCGGCGATCGTGTTCCTCGCCACCGAGCCGGTGGCGCAGCGCTGGGCCGCGGCCCGCGGCCGCAAGCTGGACTCGATCGCCGTGATCCGCGGCTGGGGCCACCGCACCGCACCGATCACCTACCAGGCCAAGGTCGAGGCGAGTCGCGACCAGCCCTACGTCTTTCCATTCGTGCGCGCCACCATCGAGGACGCGTTCCGCCGTGCCGGCCTCGGCGGCATCGACGACGTCGACGGCATCGAAACTCACGACTGCTTCACCAGCACCGAGTACATGGCCATCGACCATTTCGGCATCACTGCGCCGGGCCAGAGCTGGCGCGCGATCGAGTCGGGCGACATCGAGCTCGGCGGCCGGATTCCGGTGAACCCGAGCGGCGGCCTCATCGGCCTCGGGCACCCGGTTGGGGCGACGGGCGTGCGCATGCTGCTCGACTGCTGCAAGCAGGTCACCGGCACGGCCGGCGACTACCAGGTCGAGGGCGCCAGGACGTTCGCGACGCTGAACGTCGGCGGCAGCGCGACGACGACGGTGAGCTTCGTCGTGGGCCGCGCCGGCTGAAGAGCGGGCTCACAGGGCCGCGCGCCGCGGCAGCACAGACAGCAAGGGCCGCGGTACGAACCCCGGGGCTTCATCACAGGGACACGCTGTAAACAGGAGACATGGCCATGGCGACCGCGATGATCCAGCCCCAGTGGCGCAAGTACACCGACTACAACACCCAGGATCCGCCCGACCGGCCGATCTGGGTCGACGCCATCGACAACCCCTACCTGCACGGCCCCTACACACCCGTGATCTCCGAGATCACAGCGGTCGATCTCGAGGTGCTGCAGGGCGAGGTTCCGAAGGACATGTACGGCGCCTACCTGCGCCAGGGCCCGAACCCCGTGTTCGCGCCGCGCAGCACCTACCACTGGTTCGACGGCGACGGCATGGTCAATGGCCTGTACCTGCGCGACGGCCGCGCCAGCTTCATCCGCAAGTGGGTCCAGACCCGGGCGCTGCACGACGAGATCGAACGCAACAAGGTCGAGCTCGCGGGCATCATGGGGCCTTACGACAAGTCGCGCTTCGCAGGCCGCGAGTCGCAGGCAGAGAACCCGGACTACATCAAGGACACGTCGAACACGACGCTGAGCTTCCACAACGGCAAGCTGCTCTCGGCCTGGTACAACTCCGGCCAGGTCTACGGCCTCGATCCGCTGACGCTCGAGACCCTCGGCGAGGAGCGCTTCGGCGGCGCGCGCGACACCACGATGAACGCGCACGGCAAGACCGACGCGCGCACCGGCGAGTACATCAACTACGGCTACACCGACTTCCAGCCCTGGCTTACCTACTACGTCATCGGCGCCGACGGCAAGCTCAGGCACAAGACGCGCATCGACCTGCCGGGCCCGCGCCTGCCGCACGACACCACGATCACGCCGCGCTGGACCATCCTGCATGATTTCCCGCTGTTCCACGACGTCGAAGTGCTGAAGCGCCACGGCCATCGCGTCGCACTGTTCCACCGCGAGCTGCCGTCGCGCTTCGGCGTGATGCCGCGCTACGGCACGCAGGAGCAGGTGCGCTGGTTCGAGTTCGAGCCGGGCTACGTGCTGCACATGGTCAATGCCTGGGAGGACGGCGACTGGATCACCATGGACGGCTGCTTCCAGCCCGATCCGACCATCCGCCGCGACCCTGCGGAGGGCCCGCTCGGCTCGATGCTCGCCTACCTGCGCTACAAGGGCCATCTGCGCCGCTGGCGCATGAACGTCGTCACCGGCGAGAAGCACGAGCAGCAGCTCGACGACCTGAACGTCGAGTTCTGCATGCCCGACACCGAGCTCTACGGCGTCAAGACGCGCTATTCCTACCACCAGCTGGTCCCGACGGACCTGCAGACCCTGGCCTTCGAAGGTCTGGTGAAGTACGACCACGACCAGGGCACACGCGAGGTCTACCGCTACCCCACCGGCTGGTTCCCGAGTGAGGCGACCTTCGCCAAGAGCACCCGCGGCGGTGACGAGGACCAGGGCTACGTGACCACGATCGCGACCGACTCCGCCGACTGGACGTCGGAGGCCTGGATCTTCGACGCCAAGCGGATCACAGCCGGCCCGATCACGCGCCTGCGCCTGCCGGCGCGCGTCGCCGCCGGCTTCCATGCGGCCTGGGTCACCGGCGAGAATCTCTGGGGCAAGCGGCCCGCGGCCGTCTGAGTCCGCCCTGCGACTCGCGCGGTGCCCACGGGCCCGCGCGACGTCGCGTCACGCGCCCGCCCGCATCGCATCGGTCAGCACGGCGTCGCACTCGACGCGCCCCTCCCGCGCCGCAACGACCGGCACGGCGCTCGACCGAGGTAGACTCGGGCGCATGAAGTGCTTCCGGACCGCAATGCTGCTGCTCTGCGCGCTGGTCACGCTCGGGGGCTGCAACCGCACGGCGAGCCCTGGCGCGGAAAGGGCGCCGCCGCTCGCGAGCCCTCCGGTCGCGGCAGAAGCGTCATTCGCAGGCTCCGATGCCTGCGCGACCTGTCACGCCGATGAGGCTGCCGCCTGGCGCGGCTCACAACACGCGCGCGCGATGCAGCATGCGACCGAGGCCACCGTGCTCGGCGACTTCGACGACGCGCGCCTGCGCTATGCCGGCGTCGAATCCCGCTTCTTTCGCCGGGATGGCCGGTTCTTCGTGCGCACCGACGGTGCCGACGGTCGGCTCGCCGACTTCGAGATCCGCTATGCCTTCGGCGTGGAGCCACTGCAGCAGTACCTCGTGGAGTTTTCCGATGGCCGGCTGCAGGCACTGTCGATCGCCTGGGATGCGCGCCCGAAGGAGCACGGCGGCCAGCGCTGGTTTCACCTCTACCCGAACGAGCGCGTCGACCATCGCGACGAGCTGCACTGGACACGCCGCTCGCAGAACTGGAACTTCATGTGCGCGGACTGTCACTCGACGAATGTGCGCAAGAACTACGATGCGACGACGAACACGTTCCGCACGGCATACTCCGAGATCTCGGTCGCCTGCGAAGCCTGTCACGGCCCGGGTTCGGCGCACGTCGAGCTCGCGAAGGCGCGGCCCGCAGGGTCCGCGCGGGCACTGACCGTGCAGCTGGACGAGCGCCGCGGCGTCGCCTGGACGATGGACCCGGCGAGCGGCAACGCTGCGCGCAGCGCGCAGCGGAGTTCGGAGCGCGAGCTGCAGGTCTGTGCGCAGTGCCATTCGCGTCGCAGCCAGGCCGCGGAGGGCTATCGGGCCGGCGCCCCGTTCCTCGACTATTACCGGCCCGCGTTGCTCGGCGACGGCTCTTTTCATGCCGACGGCCAGCAGCGCGACGAGGTCTACACCTGGGCGTCGTTCCTGCAGAGCCGCATGCATCACGCCGGCGTAACCTGCAGCGACTGCCACGATCCGCACTCGGGCAAGCTGCGTGCCGAGGGCAACGCAGTCTGTGCACAGTGCCACTCGCCGCAGAAGTACGACGCGCGCGGGCACCACCATCACGATGACGCCGCACGCCGCGGCGGCAGCGGTGGCCGTGACGGCCGTGGCAGTAGCGGCGGTGGCGGTAGCGGTGACAGTGGTGGCGGCAGTGACGGCACACGCTGTGTCGACTGCCACATGCCCGCCACGACCTATATGGAGGTCGACCCGCGTCGCGACCATTCCCTGCGCGTGCCGCGCCCGGACCTGTCCGTCGCTCTCGGCACGCCGAATGCCTGCTCGAAGTGCCACACGAATCGCGACGCACAGTGGGCCGCGGACGCGTTGATCACCTGGAACGGCCGTCAGCCCGGCGGCTTCCAGCACTGGGCCGGGGCGTTTGCGGCCCACGAGGGTCGCCGCGCCGAGGCCGCGGACACGCTCGCCGCGATCGCGGCCGATGCGACCAGCCCGGCAATCGCGCGCGCCAGCGCGCTGGAGGCGCTGGCGGCGTACCCGGTTCCCGGCAGCGTCGAGGCCGCACGCAGCGCGCTCGGTGATCCGAGCCCGCTGGTGCGCCGCGGTGCCGTCGAAACGCTCGCGATGTTGCCGCCGTCACAGCGTCTGGAATGGCTCTCGCCCCTGCTGCAGGATCCGCTGCGCGTCGTACGCATCGAGGCCGCGGAGCGACTCGCCGATACGATGCACGCAGCGTCCCCCGACCAGCGCGCTGCCTTCGAACGCGCCGCCGCGGAGTATGAGGCGATGCAGCGCTACAACGCGGATCGCCCGGAGGCGCGCACGGCGCTCGGAGACTTCCGCATGCGCCAGGGTCGCCCCGTCGAGGCCAGAGCCGACCTCGAGTCCGCACTGCAGCTCGATCAGGGCTTCGTCCCCGCCTACGTGAATCTCGCCGATCTGCATCGCGCGCTGGGCCGCGACGACGAAGCCGAGCGCGTGCTGCGCGACGGCCTGCGCCTGGCAGGCGACGGCGACGCCATGTTGCACCACGCTCTCGGCTTGACGCTGGCTCGGCGGCGGCAGTTGCCAGCAGCACTGCGGGAGCTCGCCGCGGCGACCCGTCTCGCGCCCGACGACGCCCGCTTTGCCTACGTCTATGCCGCCGGACTGCAATCGGCCGGGCGGCAGGCCGCGGCCTTGCGGGAGCTCGATCGAGCGCTCAGCCGCCACCCCGACGACCGGGATCTGCTCATCGCCGCGGCCAGCTACGGCGGCGCGCGCTCCGGGAGCCGCTACGCGCAGCGACTCGCCGAGCGTCATCGCGACGACCCGGCGGTCACACAGTTCCTGCTGCAGTGGTCCCGGCAGGACAACCCGGTGCCGTAGCCGTGGCGATGCCGAGCATCCGGCGCGGCATCCACGCCTGTCCCACGGCCGGCTGCGCCATGCTGCACTCCAGGTGCGGTGCCGCGCTCCATCCAGCCGGCGAGCGCTCGTGCGGGACCGGCATTCACGGCCGCGAGTCGGGGAAGCGGTCCAGCTCTTTTTCGAGGTAGGCGACCAGCGACTGCGGCGTGTCCCGGGTCGCGCGCGTGCGCGCGTAGACGTGTGCCGGACGGATCGCGCGGTCGAACCAGACGAGCTCCTGCTCAGGCTGCGGCGGCCGCGTCGCCGCCAGCCAGATCGCCGTGTCGCCGCCCGAAGCCGCATCGCGCAACACCGATTTCAGGATCCTGCGGAAGCGCGGCAGCGAGCGCTTGACGCCCTCGGTGTCGGCCCAGCCCGGGTGCATCACGTAGAACGTGAGACCTCGCGATCCGTAGGTGTCGCGCCAGTACTGGTTCAGAACCATCTGGCCGCGCTTGTGGAAGGCATAGGCCACGGTGCCGTTGAACTTCGCCGGCTCGGTGATGTTCATGAACGCGGTGCCGAGCGGCGCGTTGTAGCCGCCGCCCGAGGTCATGTTGATGACGAGGCCGCCCGGCGTGCACAGCAGACCGCGCCGCACCAGTCCCTCGGTCAGCAGGTAGTGACTGAGCAGGCTGATCGTGAACGAGGCCTCGCGTCCCTCGGACGTGAGCTGGAGGTCGTCGTTGAGCACGCCGACGTTGTTGACCAGTACGTCGATCCTGCGGTTCGCGGCCTGCAGCCGCCCGACGAGGCGCGCGGTATCCGCCTGCAGCGAGAAATCGCAGGTCTCGATCTCGATGCCGCTCACGCCGGCGGCGCGGGCCGCGTCGCGCAGGGCCTCGAGCTTGGCGGCGCTGCGCGCGGCGGCGATGACGGTGGCGCCGTGACGCGCCGCCTCGGTCGCGATCCAGCCGCCGAGGCCACCGGAGGCGCCGGTCACGAGCCAGGTCTGGCCACGGAAGTCCGGCGTGATGCGGTCCCAGCCGAGCCGGCGCGCACGATGGCCGATCTGCGTGAAACTGAGCGTGAAGCGTCCGTAGAACGCCGCGACCTTCTTGAGCTGCTGCCAGTTCATTCCCCGCTCCTCCCTCGTCGCCGCGGCCGCCGACCGTGCCGGGCATGGATGTTAGACTGCGCGATCGCCCGAGCCACCCTGACCATCATGCCCGACAGCCGCTCCGCGCGACGCCCGCAGCGCCCGCGCGACGTCGAGACCATACGCGCTCTCCTTCGCAGCGGCGAAGGCGCGCGCGCACTGCAGTGCATCGGCGATCGCTGGTCGTTTCTGCTGCTGCGCGATGCCTTCCTCGGCGTGCGCCGCTTCGAGGACCTGCGCCGCCTGACCGGTGCCTCGCGCGGCACGCTGACGGCACGGCTCAATGCGCTGGTCGAGCAAGGCATCCTCTACCGCAGCCCCTATGGCAACACGCCAAGCCGCCTCGAATACCGGCTCACCGAAAAAGGCCTCGCGTTCTACCCGATCGCGCTCTGCCTCTGGATCTGGGAGAACCGCTGGGGCGGCGAGTTCGGCCTGCCGCCGCGCCTGCTGCACCTGCGCTGCGGCAA
>JADLDF010000033.1 GCA_020846815.1 Gammaproteobacteria bacterium
CCTCGCGCACCCACTCGCCGGGGATCAGCCCCGGCTTGCCCGCCGCGACGATCAGCACCTCGGCCATGCGCACGTGCGTCTCCAGATCCTGCGTGAAGCGGTGCGTGACCGTCGTGGTCGCGCCCATCAGCAGCAGCTCGAGCGACATCGGTCGCCCGACGATGTTCGAGGCGCCGACCACGACGCAGTGCCGGCCCTTCACCGACACGCCGATGTGGTCGAGCATGCGCACCACGCCGTAGGGCGTGCAGGGCCGGATCAGCGGCGTGCGCTCGGCCAGGCGCCCGACGTTGTAGGGGTGGAAGCCGTCGACGTCCTTGCGCGGGTCGATGCGCTCGACGACCGCCGACTCGCGGATGTGATCGGGCAGGGGCAGCTGCACCAGGATGCCGTCTACCGCGTCGTCGGCGTTGAGCTCGTCGATCCGCGCCAGCAGCTCGGTCTCGGAGGTCGACTGCGGCAGGTCGTGGGCCAGCGAGACGATGCCGCATTCCTCGCAGGAGCGCCGCTTGTTGCGGACGTAGACCGCCGAGGCCGGGTTGTCGCCGACCATGAGTACGGCGAGGCCCGGCCGGCGCTGGCCGCGCGCCACCATGCCGTCGACGGAGCGGCGGACCTCGTTCCGGACCTCTTGGGCGATGCTCTTGCCGTCGATGATGCGTGCTGTCATCGGCTCATTCTGTCACGCGACGCTGCGTTTGACGCTGGTCCGACTCCCCTCGTATGATGCGCGCCCCCGCGGCTGGGGTTCGTTCGGCGGCGTCTGCCGCGGGGCGGGTTGAACGGCACGGGGCATGGCGCAGTCTGGTAGCGCATCTGCTTTGGGAGCAGAGGGTCGCAGGTTCGAATCCTGCTGCCCCGACCAGCCGGCAACCGGGCTCGCTCGTTGGGCTCCCGGGCGGGCGGCACCGCTTCCCGGGCGCTTGCGATACGCTTCGTCCTGCTGGGCGCCCGTAGCTCAGCTGGATAGAGCAACGGCCTTCTAAGCCGTAGGTCGCAGGTTCGAGTCCTGCCGGGCGCGCCACGTCCGGTCCCGTTCGCACAGGACGAGGCCGGATCGAGATCGAGGCGGATCGAGATCGAGGCGGATCGAGATCGAGGATTGGTTCGGGTATCGAAAGACTACGGTGGGCGTAGCTCAGTGGTAGAGCCCCGGGTTGTGATCCCGGCTGTCGTGGGTTCGATCCCCATCGTCCACCCCACTCCCGGCACCCGCCGAGCGGGGCCGGGCAGAAGAGTCGAAGGCCAAATGGCCGGCTGACTCGAAAGTCGAGCGACGCGAAGTCGCAGCAGAAGATTCTGGGCCGTTAGCTCAGTTGGTAGAGCAGGAGACTCTTAATCTCTTGGTCGAAGGTTCGACTCCTTCACGGCCCACCAACTCCTCCCGCAGCGCGCTAGCCCTCGGCGGCCCCCGTCGAGGCGATCAGCCAGCCGAGCCCGATCGCGACGAACACGCCGACGACCTGCTGGGTCCGCGTCCAGCCGAGGATAGAGCCGTCCATGGCCGCGACGCCGAGCCCCGTGACGACGAACCACAGCGCGCTCTGAAGGGCCACACCCTGGATGCCGAAGCCCTGCATGAACCTCACGGCGATCACGTAGCAGGAGAGCCCGCCGACGAAGGCGACCACGGCCGAGACGCCCCATTTCAGGTCGAGCTGACCGCCGGGCCAGGCACGCGAGGCGTAGACGAAGCCGCGGGCATCGAGGAATCCCGAAAAGATGGTGAGGCCGAAGACCAGCAGTGCATTGGCCAGCTGGGACATGGTCCGGGGAGCTCCCTGGCACTACCCGTCCGGCCCCCTGACCGGCTCGGTGCGTACGTGGATCAACCAAGGATAGCGGATGGTCCTCGGCGCCGTCCGGGCTGCCGCGAGATTCGCGACGATCCGCTATAATCACCGGCCCGCTCGCGCGGACAGGCTCGCCGGAGTAACCCGGGCGAAAGTGGCGGAACTGGTAGACGCGCTGGATTTAGGTTCCAGTGGGGCAACCCGTGAGAGTTCGAGTCTCTCCTTTCGCACCAGCCGCCGGGCCGCGCCGGGTTTTCGTTGCAACGTCCAGACCGGATCACAGGTCTCCCAAGGAATCATCATGCAGGTATCTCTGACTCCCGTCGGTGCGCTCGAGCGTCGCCTCGAAGTGGCCGTCCCCGCGCAGCGCGTCGCCGGTGAAATCGATCAGCGTCTGAAGAACATCGCGCGCACCGCCCGCCTCAAGGGCTTCCGCCCCGGCAAGGCGCCGTTCGTGGTCGTCAGGCAGCAGTTCGGCTCGCAGGTACAGTCCGAGGTCGTCACCGACCTGCTGCGCGAATCCTTCGCCGCCGCGGTCGACCAGGAGAAGCTGCGTCCTGCGACCGATCCGCGCATCGAGTCGGTCTCGGCCGAGACCGGTGCCGACCTGCGCTACGTCGCGGTCTTCGAGGTGCTGCCCGAGTTCAAGGTCAAGCCGGTCGAGGCCATCGCACTCGAGAAGCCCGAGGCCACGGTCACCGAGGCCGACGTCGACGCGATGCTCGAGACCATGCGCAAGCAGCGCCCGGTGTTCACACTGGTCGAGCGCGAGGCGCGCGACACCGACCAGGTCGTGGTCGACTTCGAAGGCCGTATCGGCGGCGAGACCTTCAAAGGCGGCTCCGGCGAGGAGATTCCGTTCGTACTCGGTGCCGGCCGCATGCTCAAGGAGTTCGAGGACGGCGTGCGCGGCGCCCGGCCCGGCGAGACGCGCACGGTCAAGGTCGACTTCCCCGCCGACTACGGCAGCGCCGAGGTCGCGGGCAAGTGCGCCGAGTTCGCCGTCACGGTCCGCAGGGTCGAGGAGCAGAGCCTGCCGGCGATCGACGAGGAGTTCTGCAAGGCTTTCGGCGTGAACGAGGGCGGGGTCGAGGCGCTGCGCGCCGAGGTCCGCAAGAGCATGGAGCGCGAGCTCGCCGAGGCGATCCGCAACCGTCTGCGTGTGCAGGTCATGGATGCGCTGCATCGCGAGAACACCATCGATCTGCCGAAGGCGATGGTCGAACAGCAGGTCCAGGCCATGCAGGTCGACATGGCGCGCCGCATGGGCGCCAAGGACGCCAGAGCGCTGCCGCCGCGCGAAGGTCTCGAGGAGCCGGCACGGCGCCGCGTGGCCCTCGGCCTCATCGTTGGCGAACTGATCCGCTCCGAGGGCATCAAAGTGGAGCGTGAGCGGGTCAATGTGCGCCTGGCCGAGCTGGTAGGGGCCTACCCGAATCCCGATGAAATGCGACGCCAGTACTTGCAAAGCTCCGAGGCAATGCGTCAGATCGAGTCCGCGGCGCTGGAAGACCAGCTGATCGACTGGATCGTCGGCAAGGCGAAGGTGACCGCGAAGCCCGCGA
>JADLDF010000034.1 GCA_020846815.1 Gammaproteobacteria bacterium
CGCTCGATCCTCGCGACCACCTGGTCGCGCCAGCGCGCGAGCTCCTCGTAGCTGCCGCCGCCGAGCACGACCTGCAGCGGCTTGCCGCCGCCGCGGATGCCGAGCGAGGGCGGCGTCATCACGACGACGCGCACGCCGGCGATGCCGGCCGTGCGCATCCTCACGCGCTGCGCGATCTGCTGCGCCGTCTCCTCGCGCTGGTCCCAGAGCGTCATCGGCATGTAGACCGTGCCGACGTTGACGTCGCCCTGCGCGCCGAAGGTGCCCGAGCGCGCGATGATCTTCTTGGCATTGCCGGCTGCGAGCTCGTCGAACATGATCGTCTCGACCTCGCGCAGGTAGCGGTCGAGGTTGGCGAGGCTCGCGCCCTCGGGAGCATTGACGAACACCGGCATCATCGCCCGATCCTCCGTCGGCGCGAACTCCTGCTGCAGCTTCAGCGCCGACACCGGCCAGCCGGCCACCATCAGCGAGATCACCGCCGTGGTGACGCCGGCCGCGCCGAGCGCGACCGCCAGCGGCCGCCGGCCCCGCATCACCGTGCGCAGCGTGCGTTCGTAGGATTCGGCGAGCCGGCGGAACACGCCGTCGAGCCACAGGGCCACGCGGCCGCGATGGATGCCGCCGGCGAACAGCTTCGAAGCCAGCATCGGCGTCAGCGTCAGCGCGATCAGCGCCGAGAAGCCGACTGCCGCCGCGACCGTGACGCCGAACTCGCCGAACAGCCGCCCCAGGATGCCTTCCATGTAGGAGACCGGCACGAACACGGCCATCAGCACCAGCGTGGTGGCGATGACCGCAAAGCCGATCTCGCGGCTGCCGTTCATCGCGGCGAGCAGCGAGGGCTCGCCGAGCTCGATGCGGCGCGCGATGTTCTCGAGCACGACGATCGCGTCGTCGACCACGAGGCCGATCGCGAGCACTGCGCCGAGCAGGGTCAGCGTGTTGATCGAATAGCCGAGCGCCGCCATGACCATGGCCGCGGCCATGATCGACACCGGGATCGTGACCGCCGGGATCAGCGTCGCGCGCAGCGTGCCGAGGAACACGAAGATCACGACCAGCACGATCAGCAGCGTCTCCCACAGGACGGTGACGACCTTGCGCATCGACTCGACGACGAACACCGTGAAGTCGAGGTTGACCCCCACGTTCACGTCCTTCGGCAGCGTCGACTGCATGCGCTCGATCTCGCCGTGCACAGCCCGGGCGACCTCGAGCACGTTCGCCTTGGAGGTCGGCACGATGCCGAGGCTGATGCCCGGCAGGCCGTTGGCGCGCGAAATCGAGCGCACGTCCTCGGCGGCGAGCCGCACCTCGGCGACCTCGCCGAGCCGCACCAGATAGCCGTCCGCGCCACGCCCGATGACCAGGTTGCGGAAGTCCTCCGCGGTACGCATCGAGGTGTCGGTGCGCAGCGTGAACTCGCGCTCGCGCGACTCGATGCGGCCGGCCGGCAGCTCGACGTTCTCGCGGCGCAGCGCATTCTCGACGTCGGTGACCGTGAGCCGGCGCGCCGCGAGCGCCTCGCGCTCGAGCCAAACGCGCATCGCGTAGCGGCCGCCGCCCTGGGCGCGCACCGCGGCGACGCCCGGCACGGCCCCCATGCGGTCGACCAGGAAGCGCTCGACGTAGTCGTTGAGCTGCAGCACGTCGCGGGTCGAGCTCGTGACGTTGACGTACATGATCGCGTCCATGCCCTCGTCGACCTTGGTCACCTGCGGAGCATCGACCTCCGCCGGCAGGCGGCCGACCGCGCGCGAGACGCGCTCGCGCACGTCGTTGGCCGCGGCGTCGAGGTCGCGATCGAGCGCGAATTCGATGGTGACGCGCGAGAACTCGTCGCGGCTCGACGAAGTCAGCTTCTCGACGCCCTCGATGCCGGCGATCTCGTCCTCGAGGACCTGGGTGACGCGCGATTCGATGACCGCGGCGTTGGCGCCGCGGTAGGTGGTCGCGACGCTGACGACCGGGCGGTTGATGTCGGGATACTCGCGGATCGGCAGGCGCAGCGCGGCCATGAGGCCGAGGATCACGAGCAGCAGCGACACCACGGTCGCGAAGACCGGGCGCCGGATCGACAGCTCCGAGATCGTCATCCGCCGGCCCTGGGGACCGCGGGGCGCGCGCGGTCGGTGCCGGCGCCCGCGGGCGCCGGCGGCGCCATCGCGAGGTCGCGCACCGCGCCGCCCTCGCGCACCTTGACCGTACCCTCGACGATCACGCGCTCGCCGAGCGCGAGCCCGGCGAGGATCTCGACGCTGCCGGGGTTGCGCGCGCCGATCCGCACCTCGCGCTTCTGCGCGGTGCCGCCGTCGACGACGTAGACGAACTGCCTGTTCTGCTCGGGAACCAGCGCCTCCTCGGGCACGACCAGCGCATTGCGCTGGTCGCGGACGATCTCGACGTTGAGGAACATGCCGGGCTTGAGCAGCGCCTCGGGGTTCGGCAGCTCGGCGCGTACCGTGACCGAGCGCGACACCGGATCGATGCGCGAATCGACGCTGGTGACGCGGCCCGCGAAGCGCCGGCCGGGCCAGGCCGTCGAGGTCGCCGTCAGCGGCAGACCCTCGCGCAGCTGCGAGAGATTGACCTCGGGCACGGTGAAGTCGACCTTGATGATGCTGCTGTCGTCGAGCGTCGCGATGACCGTGCCGGGGCTGATCAGGCTGCCGACGCTGATGCGCCGCAGGCCGACGCGGCCGCTGAACGGTGCGCGGATCACCGTGTCCTCGAGCCTGGCGCGCGCCGCGGCGACCCGCGCCTCGTCGGCCCGCTGGGTCGCCGTGATCTGGTCGAACTGCGATTTCGACAGCGCCTGGGTCGGCAGCAGCTCGCGGCTGCGCGCAAGCTGGCTGGTGCTGTCGGTGAGCGCGGCCTGCGCGGCCGCGAGGTCGGCACGCGCCTGCGCGCTGTCGAGCTCGACCAGCACCTGGCCGCGCTGCACCGCCTGGCCGTCGCGGAAACGCACGGCGGTGACGATGTTCGAGGCCTTGGAGGTGATCTCGACCGCCTCGTTGGCGCGCGCCGTGCCGAGCGCGCGCAGCTCGCGCGCCAGCTCCTGCTCGCGTACCGCGACCGAGACCACCGGCGTCGGCATGCC
>JADLDF010000035.1 GCA_020846815.1 Gammaproteobacteria bacterium
CCCGGCGCAGGAACTCCTCGGTCGTCTGTCCTTCCGGAACCGGGTAGCGCGGCAGCATGCTCTCGCCGAGCCGCAGCGGCAGGCTGCAGCGGCGGGCGATCTCGACCGAGTTCTCGATCGCCTCGGGAATGTCGGCGAACAGCTCGACCATCTCGGCCGGCGAGCGCAGGTACTGCTGCGGCGTGTACTTGCGCAGCCGCGACGGGTCGGCGAGCAGCGTGCCGTCGTGGATGCAGACGCGCGCCTCGTGCGACTCGAAGTCGCCCGGCGCCAGGAAGCGCACGTCGTTGGTCGCGACGACCGGCAGCGCATGCTGCGCGGCGAAGGCCAGCGTGGCCTCGATCAGCGCCTCCTCGTCCGGCCTGCCGACGCGTGTCAGCTCGAGGTAGTAGCGGTCGGGCTCGAAGCGCGCCTGCCAGAACGCCAGCGCACGCTCGGCCTCGGCAGGCCGCCGCGACTGCAGGCAGCGACCGACGTCGCCGAAGGCGCCGCCGGAGAGCGCGATCAGGCCGCTGGTGGTCTCGGGGATCAGCCAGGCGCGATCCACCATCGGCGCGCCCTTCTGCTGACCCTCGAGATAGGCTCGCGAGACCAGACGCGTGAGGTTGCCGTAGCCGGTCGGGTTCATGCACAGCAGCGTCAGCCGCGACGGCGTGCTGCGCTCGCCCGGCTCGGCGATGCAGAGATCGACGCCGATCAGCGGCTTCACGCCCTTCTGCAGCGCTTCGCGATAGAACTTCACCATCGCGAACAGGTTGTGCTCGTCGGTGAGCGCGATCGCCGGCATCTTCACTGCCGCGGTGGCGGCGATCAGCTCGGGCACGCGGATGACGCTGTCGACCAGCGAATACTCCGTATGCACGCGCAGATGCACGAACGTCGTCATGAACCGCCGCCGGGAAGGGTCAGGGAGGAGACGCGGCCGATTTTACCGGGCCGAAACTGCGGCGGTGTACCGGTGAGGGCCCGAGCTGACCCAGGGCTGCGAGATGCCGCGGCGTCGGATAGCCCTTGTGAACCGCGAAACCGAATCCAGGAAAGCGCGTATCCAGTTGTTCCATCAACTGATCCCGCCAGGTCTTCGCGAGGATCGAGGCGGCGGCGATCGACGCGTGGGAGCCATCGCCCCGCACGATCGCCCTGGCATCGGCGGCGCAGCCGAGGTCGTCCAGGCGGGGCAGCCGGTTGCCGTCGACCACGAGGGCCCGCGGCGGCAGGGCGAGCCCGAGCACCGCGCGGCGCATCGCCAGCAGCGTGGCGCCGAGGATGTTCAGCGCATCGATCTCCGCAGGGTCGGCGACACCGATCGCCCAGCAGCGTGCGGCTTCGCGGATCCGCGCGGCCAGTGCCACGCGCACCTCGGGCTCGAGCTGCTTGGAGTCGGCGAGACCCTCGAACGGCCGCTCCGGATCGAGCATCACGGCCGCGGCGACCACGGGCCCGGCGAGCGGACCGCGTCCGGCCTCGTCGACGCCCGCGAGCCACGGCGCGGCCGGCCAGGCCGCGAGCGGGATCGTCGCTGCGCCCTGCACCGCGGCCGCGCGGCCGGACGGAGCGCGGGGCGGCAATCCCGCGGCGCGTCCGCCGTCCCGTCTAGCCGGCGGCACGGGACCGCACCAGTTCGAGGATGGCCTCGGCGGCGCGCTCGGCCCCGCCCTGGCGCAGCGTCTCATGCACCGTGAGAAACCGCCGCTGCAGCGAGTCGTCGCGTCGCGATGCCTCGAGCTGCACCAGCAACGCCGCGCCGAGCGCCTCCGGCTGCACTGCGTCCTGCAGGAACTCGGGCACCACGCGTTCGCCGACCAGCAGGTTCGGCTGGGCGACGTACTCCACCTTGAGCAGCCCCAGGCGGCGCAGCAGCAGCGCGGTGATCGCGCCGACGCGGTAGGCGACGACCATCGGCCGCTTCGACAGCAGCGTCTCGAGCGTCGCCGTGCCGGAGGCGACCAGCACCACGTCGGCGGCCGCGAGCGCGCTGCGCGACTGGCCATCGAGCAGTCGCAGCCCGAGGCCGGGCGCCGCCTGCGCGACGGCCTGTTCGAAACTCGCGCGCACGCGCGCCGAAGCCATCGGCGCGATCACCCGCAGGTTCGGCAGCCGTGCCGACAGCCACGCGGCGGCGGCGGCGAAATCCCGGCCGAGCCGCATCACGTCGCCGAGGCGGCTGCCCGGCAGCACCGCGAGCACGATGTCCGTCGGCGCGAGCCCGAGTTCGCGGCGCGCCGCCTCGCGGTCCGGTACCAGCGGAAAGCGGTCCGCGAGCGGATGGCCGACGAACAGCGCCTGCACGCCGTGCTCGGCATAGAAGCGCGGCTCGAACGGCAGCAGGCAGAGCACGAGGTCGATCGCACGACCGATCGTGCGCACGCGCCCCTGCCGCCAGGCCCAGACCTGCGGGCTGACGTACTGCACGGTCGCGAGTCCCGCGGCCTTGAGCGCCCGTGCGAGGCCGAGATTGAACTCCGGCGCATCGATGCCCACGAACACGTCGGGACGCCGCGCCAGCAGCGCTGCGCGCAGGCGCCGCCGCAGCGCGAACAGGCGCGGCAGGTGGCGCAGGATCTCGGTCAGACCCATGACCGCGAGCTCCTCGGCATCCGCCAGGACCTCGCAGCCCGCGGCGCGCATCTTCGGCCCGGCGACGCCGACGACCCGAATATCCGGGACGCGCTGGCGCAGCGCCTCGATCAGCGCCGCGCCGAGATTGTCTCCCGAGGCCTCGCCGGCCACGACGCCGATCGTCAGGCCGCTGCGCGCTGCCGTGCCGGCCATCGGCCGCGCCTAGCGCACGAGGCTGCGGGTCGAGCGCCCGATGAACTCGACGAAGGGCACGATCTCCGGCTGCGTCGCGGCCGCGGCGCGCAGCTTCTCGAGCGCCTCGGCGAGCTTCAGGTCGGCGCGGTAGAGCGTGCGGAACGCGTTCTTGATGTTGCGCACCTGATCCGGCGTGAAGCCGCGACGCGACAGGCCGGTCGCATTCACCGAATGCGGCACCGCCGGCTGGCCGACCGCCATGATGTAGGGCGGCACGTCGCGGGTCACGGCGGTGTTGTTGGCGATGAAGGCGTGCGCGCCGACCTTGCAGAACTGATGCACGGCCGAGAGGCCGGCCATGATGACGTGGTCGCCGAGCTCCACGTGGCCTCCCAGGGTCGCGACGTTTGCCATGACGACGTGGTCGCCGACGATGCAGTCGTGCGCCACATGCGTGTAGGCCATGAACAGGCCGTCGCTGCCGACGCGCGTCACGCCCTTGTCGTGGGTCGTGCCGCGGTTGACGGTCGTGAACTCGCGGAACACGTTGCGGTCGCCGATCTCGAGCCGCGTCGGCTCGCCCTTGTATTTCTTGTCCTGCGGCGCGTCGCCGATGGAGGCGAACTGGAAGATGCGGTTGCCCGCGCCGATGCGGGTCGAGCCGCCGATGACGACGTGCGGGCCGATGATCGTGCCCGGACCGATTTCGACGTCGGGCCCGATGACCGAGAACGCGCCGACCTCGACGTCGGCGGCGAGCCGGGCGCCCGGAGAGATCACTGCTCGCGGATCGATCGCCATCGCTTCACCCCTTGTACTTCTGGGGAGCGACCATCATTTCGGCCGAAGCGGCCTCGACGTCGCCGACCAGGGCCGTGGCGGAGAATTTCCAGATGCCGCGCATCTGCCGCTCGAGCGTCGCCGTCAGCAAGAGCTGATCGCCGGGCTCGACGGGACGGCGGAAACGCGCCTTGTCGATGCCCACGAAATAGAAGAGCGTCTGGTCGTCGGGGAGCACCTCCGCGGTCACGAACGCCAGGACGCCGGCCGCCTGCGCCATCGCCTCGACGATCAGCACGCCGGGCATGACCGGCCGCTGCGGGAAGTGGCCGGGAAAGAAAGGCTCGTTGTAGGTGACGTTCTTCAGCGCACGGATACTCTCGCCCTTGCGGTATTCGAGCACGCGGTCCACGAGCAGGAACGGGTAGCGGTGCGGCAGCAGCCGCATGATCGCGTTGATGTCGAGGGAGATGTTGTCCGTCACGCGTCGTCCTCGTCGTCTCGGCCGTGGCCGGCACCGGCCGTGCCGCGCCGTTGCAGCGCATTGACCTTGCGGGCCAGGATGTCCAGCCGCTTCAGGCGCGCGAGTATGCGGCGCCAGTCGGCGAATTTCTCGACCGGGACGCCGCTCGCATACACGCCCGGCTCGGTGATGTCACCGACGACCATGCCGCGGGCCGTGACCACGACGTCGTCGCAGATGCTGAGGTGGCCGGCCACGCCGACCTGGCCGGCGAGCTGGCAGCGTGCACCGATGATCGTGCTGCCGGCGATGCCGACGCAGCCGGCGATCGCCGTGTGCGCGCCGATGCGCACGTTGTGACCCACTTGTACCTGGTTGTCGATCTTGACGCCCTCGCCGATGACCGTGTCGTCGATCGCGCCACGATCGATGGTGGTGTTGGCACCGATCTCGACGTCGGCACCGACGCGCACCGTGCCGACCTGCGGCACCTTGACCCAGGCCCGGCCCTCGGGCGCGTAGCCGAAGCCGTCGGCGCCGATCACCGCACCGGGGTGCAGGATCGAGCGTGCCCCGATCTCGACGTCGTGACAGAGCGTGACGCGTGCGACCAGCCGGACGTCGTCGCCGACTCGCGCACCGGCGCCGACGATGCATCCCGGCCCCACCTCGACCCGCTCGCCGATCCGCGCCCCGGCCTCGACGACCACGAGCGGCCCGACGTGCGCCGTCGCCGCGACCTGCGCCGCCGGGCTGACGACCGCCGTCGGGTCGACGCCGGCGCCCGCGAGACGCGGCGGATGCAGCATTGCGGCGATGCGCGCGAAGGTCGCATGCGGATTGCGGCAGACCAGCGCCGGGACCGGCGAGGCATCCGCCGCCTGCGGTGCGAGCACGACTGCGGTAGCGCGGGTGCGCCGCAGCTCGTCGCGCAGCCGTGGATTGACGAAGAAGGTCAGCGCGCCGGGGCCGGCGCCCGAGAGCGTGCCGATCGACTCGACGCGCACGCCGGGATCGCCGCGCAGCTCGCAGCCGAAGCGGATGGCGAGTTCGCCGAGCGTCGCCGCCATCCTGGTCTGCGGCCGTCCCGATTGCGGGAGCGGGCCGACCTCAGCGTCCGGTGGGCTTGGGCGCCGCGGGAGCGGCCGGAGCCGCCGGACGCGCCGCCGCCGGGGCCGCCGGCCCACGCGACTGCAGCAGCTGCAGCACGCCGCCGGTGATGTCGATGGTCGGCGTCGCGTAAATCACGCCATCGGTGATCACGAGGTCGAAGTTCTGCGTCTTGGCGTAGCTGCGCACCTCCTCGATCAGCGTGCGCTGCAGCTTCGACATCTCTTCGTTGCGCCGGGCGTTGAAGTCGTCCTGGATCTCGGACTGGCGCCGCGCGAGGTCGCGCTCGCCGTC
>JADLDF010000036.1 GCA_020846815.1 Gammaproteobacteria bacterium
GGGTTCACGACCTCGAGGTGCGAAGGGTTGAAGGCCAGCGCCACGTGGACGTTGCCGCCCGGGGTGCGCAGGTCGGCCGAGAAGCCCTTGTGGTACTTCACGTCGCCCGAGCCCTTCATGTGGCTGATGTCGTACTTGCCCTCGAACTCCGAGAACAGCACCGACGGCGCCTTGCCGAGCACGTTGACCAGCACGTTCAGGCGGCCGCGGTGGGCCATGCCGATGACGAACTCCTCGGCTCCCATGCCGCCGCCGCTCTGGATCAGGTCGTCGAGCAGCGGGATCAGCGAGTCGCCGCCCTCGAGCGAAAAGCGCTTCTGGCCGACGTAGCGGGTGTGCAGATAGCGCTCGAGGCCCTCGGCCGCGGTCAGCTGCCAGAGGATGTTGCGGCGCCCCTCGACGGTGAACTGGTGATGCAGCCGGCCCGACTGGAACTCGCCCTGCAGCCAGAGACGCTCTTCGGTATTGGAGACGTGCGCGAACTCCGCGCCGACCGTGCCGCAGTAGATCTGCGTGAGCTGGCCGATGATGTCGCGCAGCCGGGCGCGCTTGACGACCTTGTCGACGCGGCTGCCGGTGAAGAACTCGGTGTCGAGGTCGGCTTCGGAGAGGCCGAAGTAGTCGAGGTCGAGGACCTTGGGACGCTCGCGGCGCGTGAGCCCGAGCGGATCGAGGTTCGCGACCAGGTGGCCGCGGTTCGCATAGATCTGGATGAGGCGCGAGACGGCGCCCTGCTTGGCGGAGGCCGCAGTGGATGCGACATCCGAAGTCGTCGCCACCCGCGGGAGCCTCGCGCGCTCGGCGATGCCGTGCTGGATCGAACGGTGCGAATGCTCGCCGAAGCCGCCGACGGCGAGGCCGGCGAAATACTCCCGCCAGGCCTGGCTGACGCTGCTCGGGTCGGCGACGTACTGCTCGTAGACCGCCTCGACGTAGGCGGCATTGCTGCCCGAAAGCGGGGTGGTACGGATCAGCTCATTGCGCGTGGCGCCCATGGGAAAGCAAACCCTCCGCTCCTTGGAGCGTCAGCATGTGGTCAGGAAAATCATAAGTTTAACGGAATGAGATGCTGTACGCCAAAACGCGGTTCGCGGCCTTTGGCCGTCGCGGAGCCGCTTTTTCACCCGTCCCAGGCGCGGGCGGCCAGGTGCTCGAGCAGCCAGATTTCGTAGCTGATCAGCACGATGTAGCCGAGCAGCACGCCATAGAGGATCGCCGCCACCGGGATGCGGCCGAAGGCATGCATCCGTGCCAGCAGGATCAGCAGCGCCACGCCACCGGAGGTCAGCGCCATTTTCCAGTAGACGAAACCTGCATCCGCGCCATGGACCAGAGGCTCCATGAGCGGATTCGCCTCGCTGGCGCCCAGATTCACCAGCGTGATGGTCAGAAACGCATCTGCGACCGACAGCAGCAGGATCAGCAGGCCGACCGCGAGCCATTGCGGATGATGCCAGTCGAGCGCGGCGAGATGGCGCTCGTTGTCGCGCCGCGGCGCACGGCGACGCTGGCGGATGCCGCCGATCAGCAGCGCACGCAGCGTGCTGCGGCGGCGATCGCGGCCCTGGCGGCGCTCCGCTTGGGCCGTCGTTTCCGGCGGGGGACTGGGGGGCACGCTGCGCGGCTTCCGTAGGATGCTCTCGAGGTTCGGCAGGTGCCTCGGCACGACGATGATTCTAGACAGCGCCACCTCGCGCCGGCCCGCGACTTGTGTGAACCGGGTCCCAGTTCAGTCGAAGTGACGCCGCACGAACACCACGGCCTCGAACCGCTCGAAGCGGAACGGCGCTACGTTGGAGCGGTTGTCGGTCCAGCGCAGCTGCGGCGTGACCCGCCAGCCGGGCGCCGGCCAGTCGCGCGCCTCCAAACCGAGCGCCGCGACGAGCTGGCGATCGAGGCGATCGGTCGCGGCGAAACCGCGGCCGCCGAAGTAGTCGGTCGTCAGCCAGGCCGTTTCGGCGAACAGTGCACGCCGCGGCGCGAGCGGCCAGGCACCGAAGACCCGCAGGCCATAGCGGTCGTTGGACCAGGGCGAGCTGCGGTCGCGGGCGTCGTCGCGGCCACCGAGCAGGCCGACGCCGTACCGCGGCACCTCCCCCGCCCGCTCGCGGGCCTGCAGCGCCGCGCCCCAGAGATAGCGGCGCGCATCCAGCGGTTCGAAGCGTGCCTGCCGGTAGTCGAGCGCGATCATCCGGCCCGCACCGACGAGCTCCCAGCGCGACCCGAAGGGTCGCGACAGCGCGCCTTCGATCCAGGCCGCATCGAACCAGGCCGCTCCGTCGAGCCAGCCGGTGGCGAGTGTGGCGCCGACTCCGGCCGTCCAGTCGCCGAAGCGGGCATTGATGCCGGCGCCGGCATCGACGACCGACTGGTCGACGAAGGCCGCGTCCGGATGCGCGCGGTGACCGCCGCGCAGCAGCAGCGCCGCGCGCCCGCTGCGCCCCAGCGCGCGCTCGCCGGCCAGCGACGCGCCGAGCTCGAGCAGCGGTGAGGACTGTTGCACGGCACGCGGGTCGAGCACGAAGCCGAAGACTTCGCCGGAGGTCGAGGCATTGGCATTCGAATCGTAGCCGGCACCCGCGAGCAGCGACGGCGCGAAGCGCCACGACCGGCGTTGTGGAATGCCGCCCAGCGCCCGCTGCGCACTCGTGCGCGCGGCGGCCGAGCCGCTGTGGGCGACGATCCACTGATATTCGCGCCGCGCGCCTGCGGCATCGCCGAGCGCGGCCAGCGCCCGCGCCAGCTCCATGCGTGCGCCGTCGAAGCGCGGCTCGGTCGCGAGGACGCGGCGCAGCGGCGCGAGCGCCTGCGCCGGCCGGCCGGACTCGAGCGCCGTGAGCGCCAGCAGGTAGTCGAACTCGGGGTCGCCGCTCCGGTGCGCTTCGAGCGACGCCAGCAGCGCGTAGCCTTCCGCCGCGCGGCCCGCCGCGAGCAGCTCCGCGGCACGACCGACCGCCCCATCGTCCGGCACAAACCCCGGGGCGGCTGCGGGCATGCCGCCTCCCACAGAGGATTCGACGGCGCGCTGCGATTCCACGGCCGCGCTCGCGGCTCCGGCCGGACCGATCGGAATCGCCAGGACGAGGACCAGACGCAACAGAAGAATGTGGAACGAGAGGCGCAGCACCGGCACGAGCATAGCGTCCCGCGATGCCGCAGGAGGTAATGGCGCCCCCGACAGGAGTTGAACCTGCGACCTTGGAGTGCTCCGCCGAACCCCGACGTGTGAGGTATGGCGCCCCCGGCCGGAGTTGAACCGACGACCTACCGCTTAGGAGGCGGTCGCTCTATCCACTGAGCTACGGGGGCTGAGCGGCGGGACGTCGAACCCGCGCGGCGCCGGCGCGGGCGGGAAGTTGGTGGAGCGGAAGGGGATCGAACCCTCGACCTTCGCATTGCGAACGCGACGCTCTCCCAGCTGAGCTACCGCCCCACTTGCTCGCGACCCCGGTCTGCCGAATGCCGCGAAGGCCGGCGATTCTAGCATCGGATTTCCATCAGGCAAGGCCGCAGACGTCCCGGGACCGCAACGCTCTTCCCGTCGCCAGCCCGACCAACGGGCTGCGACGGCTGCGCTCAATAGCGCAGCTGCAGCACTTTTGCCGGGCCGAAGCTCGAGATGGTCACGATGAAGATCGATCCGTAATCGCCCTCCTCGACCGTCACCTGCGCGGGCCCATCGCCGAGTGCGGCGATGAGCCGCGGAACCGTATCGGCATGGCCGACCACGAGCGACGTCAGGCCGCGGCCCTCGCGGTGGACGGTCTGCACCACGGCATCGACGTCGGCGGCCGGCAGTACGCGTACCGCGAGGCCGAGCCGCGCTGCGAGTGGCGCTGCCGTCTCGCGCGCACGGCGCGCATCGCTGGAGATGACCAGCCGTACGGCGCCGAGATCGGCGGCAGCGTCACCGAACATCTGCGCGAGCCGCTCGGCCCGGGCCCGCCCTTCCTCGGTCAGCGCAGGATCCCCGGCCGGCGATGCAGCCTTCTCGGCGTGCCGCAGCACGACCACGGTCGAGACGTCGTTCAGGTACGTCAGGGCGAGACGCGCGCCGACGAACAGCACCGCGCCTGCGAACAGCACGACCAGCGCCGTGATCCAGATCGGCGCGAGGAAGGGACGACGGTGACGCGTGATGCCGGGCGCGGCCATGCCGGGATCATAGTACGTCGGTGTCGGCGCGGTGGGTGCATCGCCCGCTCGGCACGGACGGAACCGCGCGCCTCGACTGGGTCGCACTCGCGCTGTGGGCCCTGCCCGCTCCGCACGGACGCAACCGCGCGGATATGTTCACTCGCTACCGCGATGGGTCGCCCGGCGCGCGGGCGCGCGTGATGGCTCTCACAGATACGCGATCCGCCCACGGACGGTCATTGCATCGCAATAAACGCTCCCTAA
>JADLDF010000037.1 GCA_020846815.1 Gammaproteobacteria bacterium
AGGATCTCGTCCATCTCGAACGCGGCGAGCACGGTCTCGATCAGCACCGTGCAGCGGATCGTGCCGTGCGAGAGCCCGAGCCGGCGTTCGGCGAAGTCGAAGACCTCGGCCCAGAGCCGCGCCTCGCGATGCCCCTCGAGTTTCGGCAGGTAGAAATACGGGCCGGTGCCGCGCGCCGCAAGCTCCGCATGGTTGTGGAACAGGTAGAGGCCGAAGTCGACGAAGGCACCGGGCACGGGCACTCCGGCGAGCGTCAGGTGCTTTTCGTAGAGATGCCAGCCGCGCGGCCGCACGAACAGCACGGCCGGCGTTTCGATCAGCCGGTAGGCCTTGCCCTCAGGGCTCACGAAGTCGATGCGCCGCGCGACCGCGTCGCGCAGATTCGCCTGACCGCGCACCACGTTGTCCCAGCCCGGCGAGAGCGAATCCTCGCAGTCGGCCATGAACACCTTCGCGCCGGAATTCAGCGCGTTGATGATCATCTTGCGGTCGGTCGGACCGGTGATCTCGACGCGGCGGTCCTGCAGGTCCGGAGGGATCGGGGCGACTTTCCAGTCGCCGTCGCGGACCGCGCGGGTTTGGGGCAGGAAGTCCGGCAGCTCGCCGGCATCGAGCCGTGCCTGGCGCTGCTCGCGTGCCGCGAGCAGCTCGGCGACCCGCGCTCCGAAGCGCGCCGTAAGCTCGCTCAGGAAAGCCATGGCCGCGGGCGTCAGCACCGAATCGATCTGCGGGTCGCCCGACGCACCGGCGGGCAGCTGGATCTGGGTCATCGCGGCCAAGTCACCCTCCCGCGGTCGCCTGGCTTGCGACCCTGTGGAAACGAGCTTAGGCTAAGCCAGTCTGCAATTTACACATTAGAAATTTCACATTGTGAATTTTACTTCAGTTCTGTCATGACCAGCCTGATCCGCCGCGGCCACTTCCTAGGCTCCAAGCTGCGGGCGCTGCGCAAGCGCAACAACCTGACACTCGACGAGCTGTCGGCGCGCTGCGTGCAGGTCGATCCGCAGAGCGCGCCTTCGGTCTCGTATCTGAGCATGGTCGAGACGGGCAAGCGCATTCCTTCGGCCGACATGCTCGAGCTGCTCGCGGGAGTCTTCGGCCGCGACCCCGGCTGGTTCCTCGACCAGAACACCGAGGTCGAGCCACCGCCGTCCGTGACGGCGCGGACCGCGGTCGCGGCCGGCCGGCCGGCGCCGGCGGCGATGCCGCTCGAGCCGGCGTTCCTGTTTTCCAAGGACCTGCTGCAGAGCGCGCTGCCCGAGCTGCTGAGCCAGACCGGCACCAGCGGCCGGCAGTTCGCGCGGCTGCTGGTGCGCGTCTGGCAGGAAAACCACCAGAACGATTTCCCCGACATCGAGCGCGCCGCCGAAACCGCGGGCGGGCGGCGCATGCCGCTGTCGCTCGACGAGGTGCTGCAGATCGCACGCGATGCGGGGCTGACCATCCGCTGGTTCGACGAGGAGCGCGGCCGCACGGGTCCGCGCATGGTGCGCGCGCGCTTCGAGGCGCCGGCAACGATCCTCATCAACCGCAAGCTGCGCACGCAGCCGGAGCGGCTGCGCTATACGCTGGCGTTCTTCATCGGCCACCGCATCCTGCACAACGGCGACGGCGTCGTACCGCCGCACGGCACGGCCGGCGTCGGGCTCGAAGACGGCCAGAGTGGACCGGTGGCGGCCATGGGCGCGCAGGACGTGCTGCTCGCCTGGCGCGATTTCGAGTGCAGCGCCTTCGCCGGCGCCCTGCTCTGCCCGAAGCAGCCGTTCCGCCAGTTCCTCGCGCGCGAGTCGCACGACGTGCGCGCCTGCCGCAAGCTAGGAATCACGCCGGCGGTGATGATGCGACGCATGACGGCGGTCTCACCGTACCGGCACTGGCACTTCTTCGACGGCTACGCCCCCGGCTATCTGCGCGCCGTCTACCGCGGCAACGGCATCCCCCTGCCCTGGGGCAACATGAGCCGCCTGCCCGATCCCTGCCCACGCTGGGCCGTGTTCCGCCTGCTGCAGCAGCCGGCGGCCGAAGGCGCGCCGGTGTCGCAGCTCTCGGTCATGCACGATGGCGGTGCGCCGCGGCTCTACTGCTGCCACTCGCTGCTGACGCGCGACGCGGCCGGCACCGGCCACGTGCTGTCGGTGGGCATCGATCTCGCGCCGGCGCTGGCCGCGCAGGGCTTCGACGCGAAGTCGCTGATCGCCGAGGTGGACGCGGCCTGCCGGCGCGGCGGCGGCGGCGCGCTGGTGCCCGCGGTCGTGGCGGAGAAGATCCGCACCGTCGCGCACGTACTGAACATCGCCTGGGTCGCCGACGCCCTGGCCACGCCGGCGAGCGTGATCTGCCCGCGCAGCAGCGCCTGCCCGCGCCAGCAGACCTGTCCGCCGCATCGCCCGGGCTGAGCGCTGCCGGTCTTCGGCCTCAGCCCGCGGCCCGCTCCGTGGCGCCGCGGCGCCGCGGCGTCCGGGCACGCTCGGCGATCATCATCGCGAGCTCGAGCGACTGCTCGTAGTTCAGACGCGGGTCCACGGTCGACTTGTAGGCGCGCTGCAGGTCGGCATCCGAAAGGCCGCGAGCACCACCGGTGCACTCGGTCACGTCCTCGCCGGTCAGCTCGACGTGCACGCCGCCCAGGCAGGAGCCGAGCTCCTCGTGGATCCGGAACGCGAGGTCGAGCTCGCGCAGGATGTTCTCGAAGCGCCGCGTCTTCAGGCCGCTCTGGCTGTTCTCGGTGTTGCCGTGCATCGGATCGCAGATCCACAGCACCTGGTGGCCGGTGGCGCGCACGGCCTGGATCATCTTCGGCAGCGCCGCCTCGATCTGACGCGCGCCGAAGCGGTGGATCAGCGCGAGCTTTCCGGGCACGTTCTGCGGATTCAGCGTCGTCACGAGCTGCTGCAGCCACTCCGCGTCCATGGCCGCGCCGACCTTGACGCCGACGGGGTTGGCGATGCCGCGGCAGTATTCGACGTGCGCGCCGTCGATCTGCGCGGTGCGCATGCCGATCCACGGCATGTGCGTCGAGAGGTTGTACCAGCGGTCCTGGCGCGGGATGAAGCGCGTCTGCGCCTGCTCGTAGTGCAGCACCAGCGCCTCGTGGCTGGTGTAGAAATCGGTGCGTACCGAGTGGTGCACCTCGCGTCGGCTGATGGTCTCGAGGAACTCGAGACCATCGGCGACCGCCGCGACGATGCGCTCGTACTCGGCCTTGAACGGCGAGTGGCCGACGAAGCCGAGATCCCAGTATTCGGGATGGTGCAGGTCGGCGAAGCCGCCGTCGATGAGCGCACGCACGAAATTGATGGTCAGCGCGGCGCGCTCGTAGCCGCGCAGCAGCAGCGTCGGGTCGGGTTCGCGGTCCGCTGCGGTGAAGGCCGCGTGGTTGACGATGTCGCCGCGGTAGGACGGCAACGTCACGCCGTCGCGGGTCTCGGTGTCGGCGGAGCGCGGCTTGGCGTACTGCCCGGCCATGCGCCCGACGCGGATCACCGGCTTCTTCATCGCATGCGTGAGCACGAGGCTCATCTGCAGCAGGATCTTCAGCCGCTTGGCGATCTTGTCGGACTCGCAGTCCTCGAAGCTCTCGGCGCAGTCGCCGCCCTGCAGCAGGAAGCGCTCGCCGCGCTGCGCGGCCGCGAACTCCTGCTGCAGCTTGTCGACCTCCCAGGAGACGACGATCGGCGGCAGGCGCGAGAGCTGCGCGACGGCGCTCTCCAGCGCGGCGCGGTCGCGGTAGGTCGGCTGCTGCTGCGCGGGCTTGGTCTGCCAGCTCGCCGGGTTC
>JADLDF010000038.1 GCA_020846815.1 Gammaproteobacteria bacterium
AGGTCGTCAAGGCCGGCGACATCGTCAAGGTCAAGGTGCTGGAGGTCGACGTGAAGCGGCGGCGCATCGCGCTGTCGATGCGTCTCGACGAGCCGGCCGGGCCGCGCGAGGCGCGCGCCGCGGGCGGCGAGCGCGGTCGCGACGCACCGCGCGGCGCGGGGCATGACAGCACGCGCCATGGCGGCGCAGGCCGCGGCGTGCCCGGTCGCGAGGGTCGCCGCGAACCGGGCCATGGCAGCACGCCACGGCGCGACGAGCCGCGCGGCGACGGCATCATGGCGGATGCGCTGAAGAGGGCCTTGCAGCGGCGCTGAGCGCCACCGCTGCGCTGCTCGCGGTCACGGTCCCGGGCGCGGCTCGCAGGAAACGCCGTCGCCGCGTCTCAGGGCAGCGCGCCGGCCTGCAGCATCCGGTAGACCAGCACCGGCGTGGGCACCCAGCCGACGAGATCGTCGAAGTTCTCGCCGGGCACGTCGAGGACGAACTCGGCATCGCCGTCCGAGTTCTCCTGCTCGCGCAGGTCGGGGCTGCCGGCGGACGCGAGGCCCGACGGACCGCGGCTGCCGCGCGCATTGGCGCCGTGCGAGACGATGACTGCCGGCACGGCGCCGGCCAGCACCACGGCCGCGCCGTTGCGCACGACGTTGTCGCCGGCGCTCGCCAGCGTGAACGCGGGAGCCTGGCGCGAGAACGCCGCGCTGACGCGATAGCTGAAGCGGCGGCTCCAGGCGTCGCCCTGCGGCAGCGACAGCGTCGCCCAGGGCACGGCGCCCGCCGGGCCGCCGGTGCAGCCCGCAGCCGTGGGTGCGCGCTCGAGGCCCGCGCCCGCCACGGTTTCGGCGACGGCCGGATCCGCGGGACAGGGCAGGCGACGGTTCACGACCGCGAAGGCGATCAGTGCGTCGCGGATTTCCTCCATCTGCGCCTCGGTGCCACTGTAGCGCTGCCGCTGCTGCAGCGCCCCGACCGTGCCCAGCGTGCCGCCGACCAGCAGGCCGACGATCAGCAGCACGACTGCGAGCTCGATCAGCGAGAATCCGCGGCTGCGTGCCGGCATGGGCTTCATGGGCAGGCGGCGGCCACGCTGGCCGCATCGAGCACCAGCGCGACGGCGACGTCACCGGCATCGAGATACTGGGCCGGATCGACCGATCCCGGACAGAGCGTGCGACCGGCAGCCACGCCGCGCACCTGGCCGGCAACGGGCGAGCCGGCCGCGATCATGCGTGCCGTGGACCCGTCACGTTCCATCCACAAGCAGGTGCCGGATGCGTCGTGCAGCGGCGGCAGCCCGAGCGTGCGCCAGGGCAGCCAGCCGCGCGTGATGCCCGGACAGGCAGCTGCCGCGACTCCCTCGGCGGCCGCCCCCTCCGGACAGGCGAGCAGCGCATCGAGCGGCAGTGCCGGATCCGCGCAATGCTGCTGCAGGGCATGCCCGCGCAGCGCGTCGCGCGCCAGCGCCAGTGCACGCTGCTGCGCGGCAACGGCGCGGTCGGGCCGCGCGAGCGGCCGCAGCGCGGCGACGGCCGCGGCCGTCGCCACCGTGAACAGCACGGCCAGCAGCACCAGCAGCGCGGCACCGCGCTGTCGCCTCATCGCAGGATCTCCATGCCGACGCGGACGTGGCGTTCGGAGCCGTCGGCCGCGACGAGCCGCGCACCGTCGCGCGTGACCCGCACGCGATAGCCGCGCCAGGTGCCGCCATCGGCGATGCGCTCGCCGGCGATCCACACGACCGGCCGTGCATCGCGGCCGACGGTGATGCCTTCGACGCGCGCGGCGGCGCGTGCCGCCGCCCTCGCCGAGACCTCGCCGGCCTCGCTCGGCGGCGCGGTCGCGGCTGCGGCTGCGGCCGCGGTCGCAACCTTGGCAGCCGGCACGTCCTCGCGGGACGCGAGCGGACGACCGGCCAGCCGGTCGCGGGTGATCGCGGCGCGCTCGGCCGGCGTGAAGAACACGCGCGGCAGCTCCGCGGCCTGCGAGCACGACGGCACGAACGAGGGCACGCAGAGCAGCACGAGCAGCGCCGCGGCGATGGCCCGTCTCGCGAGGCCGATGATCACGTCGTCGCCCCCTGCGATCCGGGCGTCTCCGGCGACTCGGGCGCGAGCACCGCGAAGCGGCGCAGCGTGCAGACCGCGCCGAGCACGGCCGTGTCGGCGCGTCGCTCGAGCCGGCAGCGTTCGACGCGCACCACGGCGCCGCCGGCTGCGCGCGCGCGCGCGAGCAGTGTGACGATCTCGCCTTCGTGCAAGCCCTCGACCTCGAGCACCAGATCGTTCGCCGCCAGTCGCGGCGCCGCGAGCCCGCGCTCGTCGTACCAGGCCTGCGTGGCGGGTGGCAGCGGCAGCGTCGACTCCGCACCGACTTCCACTGCGAAGCGCAGTGGCCGCAGCGACTCGGCGGCCGCCGATACGGCCTCGACCCAGCCGACACGATCGGCCTCGGCCGTGAACCCGCGCACGTGCAGCGCGGCTACCCGCGCCTCGCGCTCACCGAGCTCGCCCGCCAGCATGCGCAGCGCCGCCGATTCGGCATGCGCCGCCTGCAGCGCAGCCTGCTCGCTGTCGAAGGCCTGGACGCCGCGCGACATGCGCAGGCCCTGCAGGCCGAGGACCACGATGCCCGAGGCCAGCACGGCACCGCAGAGCAGGATCGCGCGCAGCATCCGCCCGCGATGCGCCGAAGCCCACATCTGTTTCAGCCGCGCGCTCACGTCGGCATCTCCTGCCGCAGGCACACGGCCCAGCGCGCATCGGAGCGTGCTTCGTCGCGATCCGCGGTGACCACGACGGCATCGCGGCGGCCGATCGCGCGCGCCGCAGCGCCGGCGCGCCAGGGCGCGAGCCCGGCGGCCGCCTCCCGCACCCAGCCGAGCGCCGCATCGCGACGCCGCACGCCCAGGCCCTCGGCCAGGCCGAACTCCACGAGGATCGTCGCCTCCGGCCCGACGGCACAGGCCGCGGCGACATCGAGGTCCGTGGCGGCGGCGGCCGGGACCTCGGCCGGATCCGGCGCGACGACCGCTGCCGCGGCCTCGGCCGAGCCGGCGAGCGGCATCGCGCGCAGCTCCACACTCTGTACGGTCACGTCCTGCTGCGCACCGAAGCCGACACCGACGATCGCCAGCGTAGCCTCGGGATCCACGCTACCCGCAGCGAGGCTGCGCTCGGCCTCGGGCAGAGTCGCGACCTCGGCCAGCGTGAAGCCGCGCCGCTCGAGGTCCGCACTGAGCTGCGAGGCATCCTGCGTGATGACGGCATGCTGCGCCACCACGTCGGCCGTCGCGGCCGAAACGTGCTGGATCCGCCACTCGAAGCCGACGGCGACGAGGATCGCCAGCACCGCGGCCGCGGCCGCGGCGAGCCGCGAGCCACGCTCGAGCTCCCGCGCCAGCCAGCCCATGCGCAGCTCGTCGGGCGCGAGCTGCGGCGCGCCGGGGTCGTCGACCGCGAGCTCGAGCAGCGCCTGCAAGCCATCGCTTTCGGGGTCGGGCAATCCAGGGACGCGCGGGGCACTCGAAGGCGCGACGTCCACGCCGGCCGGCAGGCAGGCCGCCGCCGTGGCGTCGTCCATGCCCCAGAACCACAGCTCGACCGATTCGCCACGCGCCACGCGCTGCGTGTTCTGCAGATACTGGACGGTACGCGCGATCTCCGCGGCCGTCGCCTGCGGCGCGAGCGGCCCGGTCAGGCGCGACAGCGTCGGGCGCCCGTCGTCGAGGAACAGCAGGCGCACGCCGGCCGGCGTCGGCAGCACGATCAGCACGCGGCGCTGGCGGATGCGGGCGCGGCGCAACCACTCGCCGGCGAGCAGCGCAGGCGTGGTCACGGCGCGCAGCGCATGTTCGTGCGCGAGCTCGCCGAGCGCATCCTGCAGCGCCGCGCCGCCGGGCACCGCGATCAGCACGGCATCGTTGCCATCGACCTCGCGGCCGCGACGCAGCGGCTGTACCAGCGCCAGCGACACGCCGGGGAATTCGCGCTCCAGGCGCCGCCGTCGCAGCAGACGGCCGTCGTGGCCGCGCATCGCCGGCAGTTTGGCGAGCACGTAGGACTCGTCGGGAAAATCGACGACGGCGACCACGGCCGAGCGGGGCGCCGGCTCGCCGGGCTGCAGCGTCCGGCCATCGTGGCGCCAGCTGCGCGACTCGCCGGGTGAGAGGTACTGGACCGCGCGTTGCATGGGAATCAGCTCCCGAACTGCGTGATCGTGTCGTAGACCGGTCCGAGCACGGCGACCATGACCCAGCCGAGCACGGCGCCCATGACCAGGGTCAGCGCCGGTTCGATCATCGACTGCAGGCCATCGAGGCGCTCGTCGACGTCGCGCGTGAAGAAGTAGCTGACATTGCGCAGCGAGGCGTCGAGCTGCCCGGTCATCTCGCCGATGCGCAGCATGCGCACGACGAAGGTCGGGAAGATCTCGAGCGTGGCGAACGCCTCCGACACCGGCGAGCCCTGCGCCACCAGCGTGCGGGCGCGCCCCAGCGCATGGGCGATCGCGAGGTTCCCGGCCGATCGTTCGCAGTGCGCGAGCGCATCCAGCACCGCGATGCCGGAGCCGAACATCAGCGCGAAGGTGTTGGCGAACCTGGCCAGCACGATCTTGCGTGCCACCTCGCCGACCAGCGGCAGCCGCAGCACCCAGGCGTCGCGCGCCAGCCGCAGGCGCTCGCTGCGCGCGATCGCGAAACGCAGCAGCAGCCAGCCGAGCGGCGGAGCGGCGGCCAGGACCGGCCACCAGGCCGCCACCACGCCGGAAGTCGCCATCAGCACGCGGGTCTGCAGCGGCAGCTCGCGGCCGAAGCCGGAGAGGAACAGCGACAGCTGCGGCACCAGGTAGACCATGAGGAAGCAGACCACGGCGAAGATCACCACCGCGACGAAGGCGGGGTAGCGCACCGCCTTGCTGGTGCGCACCGAGAGCTCGTCCTGCCACTTGAGGCTGCGCACGATCTCGCCGAGCACGTCGGCGAGCCGCCCGGTGACTTCACCGGTGTGCACCAGTCCGACCAGCAGGGCGTCGAAGCTCGCCGACTGCGCGGCCAGCGCCTCGGACAGCGTCGAGCCGGTCTCGATGCGGTCGATCAGGTCGGTCATGACCTGCTGGATCGCGGGTGTGGTCGCCGAGTCGCGCAGGTCGGCGAGCGCATCGAGCATCGGCACGCCGGCGCGCAGCAGCGACTCGAGCTGGACGAAGAAGTTGATCAGCTCCCGGCCGCGCAGCCGCGCACGGCGCAGGAACCAGGGCATGACGTTCTGCACCGGCTCGGCCGCCAGCAGCTCGAGGCCGACGCGTGCGAGCCGCCCCTCGAGCTCGCGCTCGTTGTCGGCGCGGCTCTCGCCGCGGACCACCCGGCCCGCGACGTCGGCGGCACGATAGCGGTAGAGACTCATGCGCCGACGCGCTCCGTCAGGTCGACGACGCGTGCGGCTTCCTCTAGCGTCGTGTCGCCGGCGCGCACGCGCCGCAGCGCCGCCTCCGCGAGGTCGACGAAGCCCTGCGCGCGCACCGCGCGCGTCAGCTCGCCGAGGCTGGCGCGCGCCGCCAGCAGCTCGTCGAGCGCGGCGTTCCAGCGCACGATCTCGACCAGGGCCGCGCGGCCGCGATAGCCGGTGTAGTCGCAGGCCTGGCAGCCGAAGGCGCGATAGATCGTCGCATCGGCGGCGCAGCCGAGCAGCCGCGCCTCGATCTCGTCCGGCTCGCCCGGGATCTTGCAGTCCGTGCACAGCGTGCGCACCAGCCGCTGGCCGATGATGCCGACGAGGTTGCCGGCCAGCACCTCGGGCTTCACGCCGAGATCGAGCAGGCGCGGGATCGAACGCAGCGCGGAGTTGGCGTGCAGCGTCGAGAACACCTGGTGGCCCGTCATCGCGGCGCGCAGCGCCATTTCGGCAGTGTCCTGGTCGCGGATCTCGCCCACCAGCACGATGTCCGGATCCTGGCGCATCAGCGAACGCACACCCTCGGCGAAGGTCAGCTTGGCGGCCTGCGCGATCGAGGTCTGCCGCACCAGCGGCAGCGCATACTCGACCGGGTCCTCGAGGGTCATGATGTTGACCTGCTCGGAGTTCTTGTGGCCGAGGACCGAGTACAGCGTCGTGGTCTTGCCGCTGCCGGTCGGCCCGGTGATGAGCATCAGCCCTTCGGGCCGCGCCAGCATCAGCTTCAGCGACGCGAGCGATTCGGGCTCGAGGCCGAGCTGCTCCAGGCGCACCAGGCCGCGCTTGCGGTCGAGGATGCGCACCACGAAGTTCTCGCCGTGGATCGTCGGGTGCGCGGCCGCGCGGAAGTCGATCTCGCGCGCCGCCAGCACCAGCGAGA
>JADLDF010000039.1 GCA_020846815.1 Gammaproteobacteria bacterium
CGGGCACGGTGGTGATGCCGCCGGCGCCCGAGTCGACGTACTTCCTTCCGTCGAGCCAGATCTCGTAATACGCGCTGGTCTTCGGCAGCAGGTGCTCGGAGAGGCGACGCGACCACTGCAGCACCTCGGCCTCGACGCCGCTGCCGCCGGCATGGCTGCTCGCCGCGACGTTGCGGTTGACGTCGCCGCAGGCGGCGATGGTGTCGACCAGCGCGGCGTTCATCGCGGCGATCGTCGCCTTCAGCTCGCGCTTGACGACGCCGTGCACCTGGAAGGCCTGGCGGGTCGTGAGGCGCAGGCTGCCATTGGCGAAGGTCGTGGCGATCTCGTCGAGCGCGAGCCACTGCGCCGGCGTCGCGGCGCCGCCCGGCAGGCGTGTGCGGATCATGAAGCTCCAGGCCGGCTCGAGCTTCTGCAGCCGGCGTTCCTCGCGCAGGTCGCGATCGTCCTGCTGATAGCTGCCGTGGAACTTGATGAGCTGAGTGTCGTCCTCGCGCAGTGCGCCTGTCAGCGGGTCGGCGACGCTATCGGCGAGCGTGCCGCGCAGCAGACGGCTCGCGGTCTTGATCTTTTCCACCGGGGAGGGCGGGGCGCTCATCGCAAAGGATTCCTGGCGTCGAGGGTTCGGGCGGATTGCGTTCGAGGCGCGGCTGGGTTCACGAGGTACAGGTTCAGTAGACGTCGCGGGCGTAGCGACGGTCGGCGAGCATCTGCTCGACCCAGGCACGCGCTGCGTCGGCGTCACGGCTGCCGTGCACGCGCACCACGTCGATCAGCGCGGCGTGCACGTCGGGCGCCATCTTCTGCGCATCGCCGCAGACATAGACGTGCGCACCGCCGTCGAGCCAGCGCCACAGCTCAGCGCCCTGCTCGGCGATACGCTGCTGCACGTGGATGCGCTGCGGCTGGTCGCGCGAGAACGCGACGTCCATGCGGTGCAGCGCGCCGCGCTTGAGCGCGGCGAGCCACTCGGTCTGGTAGAGGAACTCGTCGTCGAAATGGCGCGCGCCGAAGAACAGCCAGTTGCGACCGCTCGCGCCCGCCGCCTCGCGCTGCTGCACGAAGCCGCGGAACGGCGCGACACCGGTGCCCGGGCCGATCATGATCACGTCGCGGCCGCCGTCGGCCGGCAGGCGGAAGCGTGGGTTGTGCTCGACGTAGGCCGGCAGCGTCGCGCCTTCGGCCACGAGCGCGGCGAGATACTGCGAAGCGGAGCCGACGCGGCGCTCGCCGTCGAAGAGGTAGTCGACGGTCGCGACCGTGAGGTGCACTTCGTCGCCGACCGCGAGCCGGCTCGAAGCGATCGAATAGAGCCGCGGCGCCAGCGGCCGCAGCGCCGCGATCAGGGCCGCTGGCGTCCAGGCGGCGGGCCAGCGCTTGAGCACGTCGGCGACCTGCCAGTCGGCGAGCAGCTCGCGCAGTTTCGCGGCGCCGGCGCTCGTCAGCGCCGCGGCGAGATCGGACGCGTCGGCGAGGCGCGCGTGCGCCTCGAGGAAGGGGCGCGACAGCCGCGTGATCTCGCGGTCGGTTTCGAGCCAGGCCGACAGCGCCTGGCTGCGGCCGTCGTGCTCGACGCTGGTCGTGCCGTCGAGCCGCGCCGCGCGCAGCAGGCCGTCGATCGCCGCGGCGGGATTGCGGTGCACGATGCCGAGCGCGTCGCCGGGTTCGTAGTCGAGCCGGCCCGCCGGTGCAGCGATTTCCAGGTGCCGCACGTCCTTGTCGCTGCCGCGGCCGGTGATGCGCTGATTGGCCAGCACCTCGACCTCGACGGGGCGCTCGCGGCTCGCTGCGGTGGAGGCCGCGGCCGGGCGCAGCGGCGTGACGACCGCGAGCCGCGGACCGCCGATCTCGGCGAGCTGCTCGCGCGCGAGCTGCAGCGAGCGCTCCACCCAGGCCGCGGCCGGCGTTTCGTAGTCGAGGTCGCATTCCTGCAGCGGCACGAGGCGGCGGGCGCCGAGCGCCTCGAGCCGCGCGTCGATCTGCCGGCCGGTCTCGCAGTACTTCGGGTAGCTCGAGTCGCCCAGTGCCAGCACCGCGAACGCCAGGCGCTCGAGGCGCGGCGCGCGCTTGCCGAGCACGAATTCGCAGAGTGCGCGCGCATCGTCCGGCGGGTCGCCGTCGCCCTGGGTGCTGGTGGCGACGAACAGCAGGCGCTCGCTGGCGAGCTCGCGCGGCGCATAGTCGGCGGCGCTGACCAGCCGCACCGCGAGCCCGCCGGACTCGGCGGCGCGCGCCAGGCGCTCGGCCACGCGGCGCGAATTGCCGGTCTGCGAGGCATAGAGGATGGTCGCTCGCGCGCTGGCATCGGGACGGGCTTCAGCGGGTGCCGCGGCGAGAGCGGGGAGCGCGCCGCTGGAGCGGACGCGCGCCAGTCCGGCGAGATAGCCCGACACCCAGCTCAGACCGATCGGGTCGAGGCCCTGGGCCAGCTTCTCGAGGGCGGCATTGTGCTCGGCGTCGAGTACGGGTGCGGGTAGGGAAGCGCTCATGGTCGCAGCCTACGCAGCGCCCCCGGCCGCGGAACGAACGATTGGTTATATGCGGATAACTTCCCCGGGGTGTGGAAGACCCGGCTGCAATCGCGGCCTATCGCGAGATAACCGGTTGATCGCTGCTGAGGCGGGTTTGTTCTTGGACGCTCCCGGGACGGTGACGGCAGAGTCACCGGCAGTTCCAGGGAGTCACCGCGATGTCACTCGAACAGGCCGCCGTCCTCGACCACGTTCCGATCTCAGCCAAGGTCGTGCCGTTCCGCGATCCCGCCGCAGCGCCGCGCCCGGCGATGTCGCGCAGCCTGCGCGCCCTCGAGGCCGAGGCCATCCACGTGTTCCGCGATGTCGCGGCGGAGTTCGAGCGCCCGGTGCTGCTCTACTCCATCGGCAAGGACTCCTCGGTGCTGCTGCACCTCGCGCGCAAGGCCTTCGCGCCGGCGCCGCTGCCGTTCCCGCTGCTGCACATCGAGAGCGGCTGGGATTTCCGCGAAATGATCGAGTTCCGTGACCGTACCGCACGCGAGTACGGCCTGGACCTGCGCGTGCACTACAACGCCGAGGCGCGGGCCGCCGGCGTCGCGCCCTTCTCCCACGGCACGGCCTACGCCGACCTGATGCTGACCGCCGCGCTGAAGCAGGGTCTGGACCGCTGGGGCTTCGACGCCGCCTTCGGCGGCGGCCGGCGTGACGAGGAAAAGTCGCGTGCCAAGGAGCGCATCCTGTCGTTCCGCGACGCCCAGCACCGCTGGGATCCGCGCAACCAGCGCCCGGAGCTCTGGCGCCACTACAACGGCCGCATTTCCCGTGGCCAGAAGGTGCGGGCGTTTCCGCTGTCGAACTGGACCGAGGCGGACATCTGGACCTACATCCACCTCGAGAACATCCCGCTGGTGCCGCTGTACTTCGCCAAACCCCGGCCCGTCGTCCGGCGCGACGGCGCGCTGATCATGGTCGACGACGAGCGCATGCCGCTGCGCGAGGGCGAACAGCCCCGGCTCGAGCGCGTGCGTTTCCGCACTCTCGGCTGCTATCCGCTGACTGCCGCGACTGCTTCGGACGCGACCACCGTGCCCGAAGTGATCGCCGAGCTGCTGGCCAGCAAGGAGTCCGAGCGCTCGGGCCGCCTGGTCGACTCCGACCAGGTCGCTTCGATGGAGCGCAAGAAGGCGGAAGGGTACTTCTGATGGCCGGCGACGCCGCGTTCCGCCGCTATGCCGAGGATCAGCATTCCAAGGACCTGCTGCGGCTGATCACCTGCGGCAGCGTCGACGACGGCAAGAGCACGCTGATCGGCCGGCTGCTGCTCGACACCGGCAGTGTGCCGGACGACGTGGTGCGTGCCGCCGCACGCGACAGCGAGCGCTGGGGTACCAACGGCGACGAGCTCGACGTGGCGCTGCTGGTCGACGGGCTGCAGTCCGAGCGCGAGCAGGGCATCACCATCGACGTCGCGCATCGCTACTTCGACACTGCGCGCCGCAAGTTCATCCTCGCCGACACGCCCGGCCACGAGCAGTACACGCGCAACATGGCGACCGCCGCGTCGACCGCGACCGCTGCGGTGCTGCTGCTCGACGCGAGCCGCGGCCTGCAGCCGCAGACGCTGCGCCACGCCTGCATCGCGCGCCTCATGGGCGTGCGGCAGTTCGTGGTCGCGGTCAACAAGATGGACCTCGTCGGCCACGACCCGGCCGTGTTCGAACGCATCGTCGCGGCGACCCGAGAGGCGCTCTCGCGCCTGCCGGTGCACGAGGCGCACTTCGTGCCGATGGCGGCGCGCAGCGGCGACAACGTCGTGAACCGCAGCGCGGCGCTCGGCTGGTACAGCGGTCCGACGCTGCTCGAGCTGCTCGAGACGCTCGATGCCAGCGAGCCCGAGGCGCCGGAGCTGCGCCTGCCGGTGCAGTACGTCGCGCGGCCGAACGAGCACTTCCGCGGCTACGCCGGCACGATCAGCGGCGGGCGGCTGCAGGTCGGCGACAACGTCGTCGCGCTGCCCTCGGGCGTGCGCAGCCGAGTGGTCTCGATCGATACCGCACAGGGTCTGCGCGAGCAGGCCGCGGCGGGTGAGGCGGTCATGATCACGCTCGCCGACCAGGTCGACATCGGCCGCGGCCAGGTGCTCGCGCACCTCGCGGCGCCGCCGAACGTCGGCACGCGTTTCGAGGCCGAGGTGGTCTGGATGGCGCCGCAGCCGCTGGTTGCCGGCGGCAGCCTGGAGTTCAAGTTCGCGCACCGCTACGTCGCCGGCAGCGCCGCCCGCGTCGTGCACCGCGTCGACGTCGCCGATCTCGGCATCCACCCGGCCGCGAGCCTCGGCCTCAACGACGTCGGCCGCTGCGAGTTCGTGCTCGCGGAAGCCGTCGCATTCGACAGCTACGACGAGCACCGCTGCACCGGCAGCTTCGTGATCATCGACCGCATCAGCCATCAGACGCTGGGCGCCGGCCTGGTGCGCAGTGCGTCGCGCGGTCGCCTGATCGCGGCCCCGGAGCAGGTCACGCGCACGCAGCGCGCGGCGCAGAAGCATCAGCGCCCGGCCGTGGTCTGGCTGAACGGTCTCTCCGGCTCGGGCAAGTCGACGATCGCGGCGGCGCTCGATCGCGCACTGTTCGAGCGCGGCCACCACACCTACATGCTGGATGGCGACGGCCTGCGTCAAGGTCTGAATCGCGACCTCGGTTTCTCGCCCGAGGAGCGGCGCGAGAACCTGCGCCGTGCCGCCGAGGTGGCGCGCGTGCTCGCCGACGCGGGGCTGATCGTGATCGCGGCCTTCATCTCGCCGCTGCAGTCGGACCGCGACGCGGTGCGCGCGATCGTCGGCGCCGAGCTGATCGACGTGCACGTCGATGCGCCGCTGGCCGACTGCGAGCGCCGCGACCCCAAGGGCCACTACCGCCGCGCCCGCTCCGGCGCGCTGCGCGACTTCACGGGCGTCGATGCGCCCTACGAGGTGCCGCAGTCGCCGGACCTGCGGCTCGACACGGTGCAGCTCGACGTGGCCGCGGCCGTGGACCGGCTGCTCGTGCACCTCGAGGCCA
>JADLDF010000040.1 GCA_020846815.1 Gammaproteobacteria bacterium
GTCGAACACCCCCGAGACCTGCTTGCGGGACAGCTCGGTGTCCTTCGCGATCTGGTTCAGGATCTCCGACTTCGTCGGCGGGCCAGCCTTCTTAGCCATGTTTCAGGTACTCCTAGATGATTTCGGACAGTGATTTGCGACTTGAGCGCGCATCGCGGCGCCGCACGAATCGGCGCGCAACATAGCACATGCGCAGTGCTTCGCAAGCGTTTTTTCGCGGCGCGCGCTGCGGAAACCCCTTTTTTTATAGGCTCGCGTGCATCGACGCTCACAAGGCGGCGCGCGTGAGGCTGAAAATCAAGGCTTTCGGGCACATGCCTCGAGCAGCGTCGCGGCGATCGGGTCGCGCGCGGCCGACGCGCCGGCGATGCGTACGTCCTTGTTCCTGGCATGTTCGCCGCGCAGGATCGACAGCCGGCCGCGAGCCAGGTCGAGCACCGTGGCCAGCAGCTCGATGACCGCGCGGTTCGCACCACCCTCGACCGGCGGAGCCGAGACGCGCAGCAGCAGGCGGCCGGACTCGACGCCATCGATGCGAGTGCGCGAGGCGCGCGGCTGTACGCGCACCGACAGGACGAGATCCTGGCCGGTGACGCGCAGCCAGTCGCCGGAGCCGGCCACTGTCGCCATCTGGCGTCAGCGCAGCAGGATCAACAGCACCTGGATGCCGATGCCTGCCCAGAGCGGGGAGAGATCGAGGCCACCGACCGAGGGAATCGTGCGGCGGATCGGCCGGAGTACCGGCTCGCAGAGCGATTCGAGGATCGAGGTGGCGGGGGAGTAGGAGCCGGGAGCGATCATCGACAGCAGGGCATAGATGAAGATCGCCCAGAAATAGACCCAGAGCGTGGTGCGGACGATCTCCAGTGCCGCGAGCCGGAACAGGTCTAGCGCGTCCGGCAGACCGAAGCCGCGCACCAGGGACAGCGCCGCGACCTGGGCCAGCGCCACCAGCAGCACCGCCACGATCGAGGCCGTGTCGATCCGTCCGACCGGCGGCAGCATGCGCCGCAACGGCATGATCAGCCAGTTGCTGAGGCGGACGATGGCCTGCGACAGCGGGTTGCGGAAGTCCGCGCGCGCCCACTGCAGCAGCAGCCGCAGCAGGAACACGAAGAACAGCAGCGAAAAGAAAGTATCGACGAGGAATACGAGGACGTCTTGCATGCCGTCGGCCCGGGCGTGAGGGTCAGGATCGGTGGGCGCCGAACTGCGCGGCGAGCTCTTGCCCGCGCCGCACGGCCGCCTCGACGGCGGCGCCGACGGCCGCACGGAAGCGCGCATCGTGCAGCGCCTGCAACGCAGCCTCGGTCGTGCCGCCGCGCGAGGTCACCTCGGCGCGCAGCCGCGCGAGGTCGCCGTCGCTGCGCTCGGCCATGACGCCGGCACCGTGCAGCGTCGCGACTGCGAGCCGGCGTGCGGCTTCGGGCGCGAGGCCCTGCGCAGCGCCGGCCTCGGCCAGCGCCTCGGCGAGCAGGAAGAAATAGGCAGGGCCGCTGCCGGAGAGCGCCGTGACCACGTCCATCAGCGATTCGTCGTCGACCCAGGCGACCGCACCCGCGGCGCGCATCAGCTCCTCGGCGCGCGCGCGCGCCGCCGGCGGCACTTCCGGGCCCGCGTACAGGCCCGTGGCCGCCGCGCCGACCAGCGCGGGCCGGTTCGGCATCGCGCGCACCACGGCTATGCCCGGGCCACACCAGCCCGAGAGATCCGCGACCCGCAGCCCCGCGGCGATGGACAGCACGACGGGGCGGGAACGCTGCAGCGCCGGCTGCAGTGCCGTGACCACGGGCGCCATCTCCTGCGGCTTGAGCGCGAGCACGACCAGGCCGGCACCGTCGATCGCGGCGGGATTGTCGGCGCCCACCGCCACGCCGGGGAAGTCGCGCAGCAGGGCCGTGCGCGTCGCCTCGTGTGCCTCGCCGACCGCGAGCTTCGCGGCCGGATGGCCACGATCGCGCAGCGCGCCGAGGAGCGCGCGGCCCATGTTGCCGCCACCGACGAAAGCGACCTTGATGTCGGGATTCATGCCGGCATTCTAATCGCAGCCGGCGCACAGCGTCCCGCGATGCGGGCGGCTGCGCAGAGCATGCTCCGGCGTAAGCTGCGCTGCCCGACGGCGGCGCGGACACGAACCGCTGACGCGACGCCTTCCGGACGTGTCGCGATGCCGCGGCTCATGCCGGACGGCGCGGGCCGAACAGCGCCGTGCCGATGCGCACGAGGGTCGCGCCCTCGGCGATCGCGGCCTCGAGGTCGCCGCTCATGCCCATCGAGAGCGTGTCGAGCGCCGCGCCGCCGATCCGCGCCGCGATCGCATCCCGGGCCTGGCGCGCCGCGGCGAACCAGCGGCGCTGTGCGAGCGGATCCTCCTCGGGCGGCGGCAGGCACATGACACCGCGCAGCTGCAGCCGCGGCAGCGAGCGGATCTCGGCGGCGAGGGCCGCGGCCTCCTCGGGGACGATGCCGCCCTTGCCGGGCTCGTCGCCGAGGCGCAGCTGGATGCAGACCTGCAGCGGCGCGACGTGGGGCGAGCGCTGCTCGGCGAGGCGGCGGGCGATGCGGGCGCGGTCGAGCGTGTGCACCCAGTCGAAGTTCAGCGCGATCTCCCGCGTCTTGTTCGATTGCACCTGGCCGATGAAATGCCAGGTGAGGCCGCGGTCGCGCAGCGCCTCGATTTTCGGCAGGCCTTCCTGCAGGTAGTTCTCGCCGAAGTGCTGCAGGCCGAGCCCGGCCGCGGCGGCGAGCGTCGCGGCGTCCTGGCCCTTGCCGACGGCCAGAAGCGTGACGGAGTCGACA
>JADLDF010000041.1 GCA_020846815.1 Gammaproteobacteria bacterium
CTGAAGGCCGTGCCTGCGGGAACCGAGCTGCACATCGTGCAGTCGGGCCTGCCGGAGATGATTCCGCTCGACGGCTGCTATCTCGGCTGGCAGCAGTCGCTGAACAATCTCGCCCGGCTGGTGGAGCCGGAAATCAACGAGTGAATGCGGCTCGCGGCGATCGTCAGGCGCCCACGCGCCGGCGCATCGCCGCGATGTCGGCCACGGGCCGCACCTCGATGCAGCCGTACTGCGACCAGGGCAGCTCCCGCGCCACCCGCAGGGCCTCGTCGTAGGAGGCGGCCTCGATGAGGTTGTAGCCGGCCAGCACTTCCTTGGTCTCGGCGAACGGATCATCGAGCACGCTTATGCGCCCGCTCCGTTGCCGCACGGACTTCGCCTTGCCCGCCGGGAGGAGCTGGTCAAGGCCGGCATCCTGCTGGCGGGCGATGGCCTGCAGCCCTCATCCTGCGGCAAGCGCGTGCGCTTCTCGGGCAGCCGCCGCACCGTCATCGATGGTCCCTTCGCCGAGACCAAGGAGCTGGTGGCAGGCGACTGGCTGTGGCAGGTGTGCTCGATGGAGGAAGCCGTCGAATGGGTGCGGCGCTGCCCGAATCCCATGCCCACCGAATCCGAGATCGAGATCCGTCCCCTGTATGAGCTCAGTGACTTCGGCGATGCGGTGACGCCCGAAGTGCAGGCACAGCAGGATCGTCTGCGCGCCCAGATGCCGGGTGCCTGACGGCCGCGCATGAACGATGCCCTGCGCCGTACCATCGATACGCTCTGGCGGATCGAGTCTGCGCGCATCATCGGCGCCGTGGCGCGGATGGTGCGTGATGTCGGCGTGGCCGAAGACATCGCGCAGGATGCTCTGGTCGCGGCGCTGGAGCACTGGCCGGCCGAGGGCTTGCCGGACAACCCGGCGGCCTGGCTGATGGCCACCGCGCGCAACAAGGCGCTGGATCGCCTGCGCCAGGCGGGTCTGCAACGGCGGCGGCGCGAGGAGCTCGGTGCCGATGCCGACGCCCGGGGCGAGCACCTCACCCCCGATGGCAGCGAGCAGGCCGACGCGGACGACGTGGGCGATGACCTGCTGCGGCTGATCTTCATCGCCTGTCATCCGGTGTTGACCAAGGAAGTGCAGGTCGCGCTCACGCTGAAGCTGCTCGGTGGTCTGACCACGCCCGAGATCGCGCGCGCCTTCGTGCAGAGCGAGGCCACCATTGCGCAGCGCATCGTGCGCGCCAAGCGCACGCTGGCCGAGGCCGGGGTCGCTTTCGAGCTGCCGCGCGGCGCGGAACTCCACCAGCGGCTGGGGAGCGCGCTCGAGTCCATCTACCTCATCTTCAACGAAGGCTACACCGCGACCGCAGGCGACGACCTCATGCGTCCCGCCCTGTGCGAGGAAGCTCTGCGCCTCGCACGCATGCTCGCGCAGCTTGCGTCCACGGAGCGCGAAGTGCATGGCCTCGCGGCATTGCTCGAGCTGCAGCACTCGCGCCTGCGTGCGCGCACGGATGGCAAGGGTGAGCCCGTGCTGTTGCTGGACCAGAATCGCGCGCAATGGGACTGGCTTCTCATCGGACGTGGGCTTGCGGCACTGGAGGCCGCGCGACGCCTGCCGGGCGAGGCCGGACCTTACGAGCTGCAGGCCGTCATCGCCTCCTGCCATGCGCGCGCACGTGAGGCGCGCGGTACCGACTGGGCCGGCATCGTGGCGGCCTATGACGCCCTGCGCCGCATCATGCCTGCCCCCGTGGTGGCACTGAACCGTGCGGTGGCCGTGAGCAGGGCACTGGGGCCCTCGCCTGCGCTGGCACTGGTCGATGCCATCGTCGCGGAGGGCAGACTGGCGGAGTACCACCTGCTGCCCGCCGTGCGTGGCGACCTGCTGGTCTCGCTGCACCGTCTGGACGAGGCCCGCGCGGAGTTCGAGCGCGCCGCGTCGCTGGCGCGCAATGAACGCGAGCGCGCGCTGCTGATCGCACGCGCCAGAGCCACCTCATCCAGCCGCCCATGAGCATCGTCAGCCCGATGAGGTATAGTCCCGGCGGGCGCGGGAGCGAGCCTGAGACTGCATAAGATTGGGTGGGCGAAGCGGCGGGGTCTGTGGGTATCGCCGCGGGTATCGAAAAAGGCCATCAGGGATTTCAGCCGTCGCGGCAGTCCGTGGCGTCAGGGTCCGAGTCCGTCCGCCCATTCATGCAGACCGAGTCGATGGTCGGTCGCGACGCGATCGCGCGAGGGATCTGCCCGGCAATGAGTGAATCCGGTTCATCGCTGCACCGTCGCATCCTGTCCGGCGTACTGCTCGGTGCCGCGGCCGGCGTGCTCGCCAACCTGCTGGCCGGTGGCGAGCCCTGGCTCGAGGCCACGGTACGCTACGTCACGCAGCCCGTCGGTACGCTGTTCCTGCGCTTGCTGCTGATGCTGGTGATCCCGCTGGTGTTCGCGGGTCTGGTCAGCGGTGTCGCGGGCCTCGGCGACGTGCGTCATCTGGGGCGCGTGGGCCTGCGCACGCTGGCGTTCACGGTGCTGTTCTCGTCGCTGGCGGTGCTGCTCGGCCTGCTGATGGCGAACGTGCTGCAGCCGGGCGCGGGTGTCAGCGAGGCCGCGCGGGCGCAGCTCGCGGCGAGCGCGGCGGAGCGCTCCGGTGCCATCAGTGCCGCATCGCGCCCCGACAGCGGCTGGAATCTGCTGCTCGCCATCGTGCCCGACAATCCGATCAAGGCCGCGGCCAACGGCGACATGCTCGCCGTGATGTTCTTCGCGCTGATGCTCGGCATCGGCGTGGCGCTGACGCGCACCGAGCCGGCGCGGCGTTTCGAGGCGGCGGTCGAGGGACTCTACGAAGTCACGATGCGGTTGATCGGCATGGTGATCTCGCTGGCGCCTATCGGCGTCGCCGCGCTGCTGTTCACGCTGACGGCGCAGCTCGGCTACGGCGTGCTGCTGCAGCTCGCGCGCTATACGCTGGTGGTCATCGCCGCGCTCGCCATCCATCAGTTCGTGATCTACACGCTGACGCTCAAGTGGTACGCGGGCATCGGGCCGCGGCAGTTCTTCGGCGCGGTGCAGAGCGCGATGCTGACGGCGTTCTCCACGGCCTCCAGCAGTGCGACGCTCCCCACCTCGCTGAAGGTGGCGAACGAGAATCTGAAGCTGCCACCGCACATCGGCCGCTTCGTGCTGACCATCGGCGCCACCGCCAACCAGAACGGCACGGCGCTGTTCGAGGGCGTGACGGTGCTGTTCCTGGCGCAGTTCTACGGGGTGCCGCTGACGATTCCCGAACAGGGGCTGGTGCTGTTCATCTGCATCCTCGGCGGCATCGGCACCGCCGGCGTGCCGGCAGGATCGCTGCCGGTGGTGACGATGATCCTCGGCATGGTCGGCATCCCGCCCGAAGGCATCGGGCTGATCCTGGGCGTCGACCGGTTGCTGGACATGTGCCGCACGACCGTCAACGTGACCGGCGACCTCGCGATTGCGACGCTGGTGGCGAAGGGGGAGAACGGCGCTGCGCCGGCCGCCGGATAGAAGCGACCGGCGCGATCCTCTCACCAGGAACTCCGTTCATAGTAGTCTTGCCGCCGGTCGAAGTTCCGGAAGCCGCAACGTGTCAGTCGCCGCCCTGCCTGCCGCTCCCCGCAACTTGAAGCTCGTCGTGCCCGCGTCTGCCGCCGGCACGGCATTCGAGTGGTACGACTTCTTCATCTTCGTGCCGCTGTCGAGCATCCTCGCGAAGACCTTCTTCGCCGGCCTCGACGACGCGACCGGCTACATTCTCGCGCTCGGCGCGTTCGCCGCCGGCTTCGCGTTCCGTCCGCTCGGCGCGCTGATCTTCGGCCGCATGGGCGATCTCATCGGCCGCAAGAGCACCTTCCTGGTGACGATCTCGATGATGGGCGCCGCGACCTTCGCGATCGGCCTGCTGCCGACCTACGCCGACGCAGGCCTGATCGCGCCGGTGCTGTTCGTCGCGCTGCGCATCGTCCAGGGGTTGGCGCTCGGTGGTGAATGGGGCGGGGCGGCGATCTACATCGCCGAGCACGCGCCGGCGCAGCGGCGCGGCTATCTCACGAGCTGGATGGGTTCGGCGGCGGCCTTCGGTCTCGGCGGCGCGCTGGTCGTCACGCTCGGTACGCGGCTCGCCATGGGCGAAGCCGCGTTCGACGCCTGGGGCTGGCGCGTGCCCTTCCTGGTGTCGGCGATCCTGCTGGCGCTGTCGCTATGGATCCGCCTGAAGCTGCACGAGAGCCCGATGTTCCAGCAGCTGCGGGACTCGGGCCAGCAGTCGAAGTCGCCGTACCGGGAGTCCTTCGGCGAGTGGCGCAACCTGAAAGTCGTGCTGATCGCGCTGTTCTCGATGATGGTCGCGCAGGGTGCGGTCTGGTACACCACGTTCTTCTACAGCCAGTTCTTCGTCGAGCGCATCGTCAAGGTCGCGCCGGGCACGGTCAACGCGCTGATGATCGCGCTGGTCGCGGCCTCGGCGCCGCTCTATCTCTTCTTCGGCTGGCTGTCGGACCGCATCGGCCGCAAGCCGGTGATGCTCTCGGGCATGATCGTCATGGCGCTCGCGATCTTCCCGAGCTTCCAGGCGGTGACCCGGGCCGCGAACCCGGCGCTGGTCGAGGCCACGGAGCGTGCGCCGGTCAGCGTCGTCGCCGATCCGGCGGAATGTGCGCTGCAGTTCGATCCCATCGGCAAGTCGCAGTTCCGCTCCTCCTGCGACGTCGCCAAGACCGTGCTCGCCGGTACGGGCATTCCCTATACCAATGTCGCGGCGCCTGCGGGTGCGGTCGCGGAGGTGCGCGTCGGCGAGGTGGGCGTGGGTTCGGCGGATGGCCGGGGGCTCGATGCACCGGCACTCGCGGCGCTCAAGGCCGAGGTCGGCGGGCGCATCAAGGCGGCGCTCGCGGCGGCGGGCTATCCGCCGTCGGCCGACCCGGCGCGTGCCGACGTCTTCACCGTGTTCGCCTGGCTCATGGTGCTGGTCATCGGCGCGACCGCGCTCTATGGCCCGCAGGCCGCCTGTCTCGTCGAGCTGTTCCCGACGCGCATCCGTTATACGGCGCTGTCGCTGCCTTATCACATCGGCACCGGCTGGGTCGGCGGCTTCCTGCCGGCGACGGCCTATGCGATGACCGTCGCGACGGGCGACATCTACTACGGGCTCTGGTACCCGATGGTGGCGATCGCGTTGTCGATCGTCGTGACGGCGCTGTTCCTGCCTGAAACACGGCATCGCGCGCTCCACCGCGCCGCCTGAAGCCGGAGCCTGGGCTAGAATCGGCGGCACTCCGCAGGAGACTGCCGCCGATGACGACCCCACGCCCGCCCGCCGCGCTTCCGAACCCGCCCGCGGCGCTGCTCGTCGCGGTCGCGTTGCTCATGCTCGCCAGTTGCGCGCGCGATGCACGCGACTGGAAATCCGCGCAGGGTGCGGACACGCAGGAGGCCTACGAGGCTTTCGTGGCCCAGCATCCCGACAGCGAGTTCGCGCCGCAGGCCAAGGCGCGCGCCGCGCAGCTCGTCGAGGAGCGCGACTGGGCCACGGCAACGCAGGCCGACACGCCCGAGGCCTACCAGAGCTTCGTCTTGCGGCATCCCGAGGGCAAATGGACCCAGGAAGCGCGGATCCGCATCGAGAACTTCAATCTCATGGCTGCCTCCGCGCCGGATGCGCCGGGCGCATCGACCGTGCCGGCGTCGACGGAGACGTCGCCGGCCGCCGCAGCGACGCAGCGATCGACGCGGTCAGGCACAGCGGCAGGACGTGGTGCGGGCGCGGCTCCGGCTCCGGCCTCGGCCGCCGCGCCAGGGGGTGCGGCGGCGCGCAGGTCTGCGGGTTCGGCGGCGGCGGGATCCGCTGCTGCACCCGCGAACGAGCGCGCTGGAACGGCGGCGGGCAAGGCTGCCGTTGCGGCACTGGGCGGATCCGCTGGTGCAGCCACGCCGGCCGCTGCCGTCGCGGGCACGGGCGCGGCCGCCGTGGCGGATACCGCGGCGCCAGTTGCGGGCTATCGCGTGCAGCTCGGCGCGTTCTCCTCGGTCGCCAAGGCCGAGGCCGAGTGGGCGCGGGTACGGGGCCGCTTCCCGGAGCTGCAGTCGCTCGAGCCGCGCATCACAGCCGCGCAGACGCGGGCCGGCCGGCTGTTCCGTCTGCAGGCCGGCGTGCCCGGCGCGGCCGAGGCCGCGCGCCTCTGCGATACCCTCAAAGGCAGCGGCCAGGCCTGCCTGGTTGTGCCGCCGCGGTGAGGCGCGGCGCCGGCACCGCCGCTCGCGTGGCCGTGGTGGCATTCGCTGCGCTGCTGGCCGGCGCGAGCGCGGCTCCCGGTACGGTAGCCGTGGCGGACACGGTGGCGCCGGGCGAAGGCCATCGCATGCAGCCCGTTGCGTTCTCCTCGGTCGCCAGGACCGAGGCCGCTGCGCCGCGCGCGCGTGCAGCAGCGGAAACGCCGGTCGTGTCCGGTGCCGCATCGGTCCGCACGACCACGCTCGCCAACGGCATGAAGGTCATCGTCTGGAGCGATCGCGACATCCCGAACGTCGCGCTCTACAACTGGGTGCGCGTCGGCAGCCGCAACGAAGCGCCGGGCATCACCGGGCTGGCGCATTTCTTCGAGCACATGATGTTCAACGGCACCGCGCGGCGCGCGCCCGGCGAGTTCGATCGGCAGATGGAGGCGCAGGGCGGCGCCAACAATGCCTTCACCAGCGACGACGTCACGGTTTACCAGGACTGGTTCCCGCGCGGCGCGCTGGAGCTGATCTTCGACCTCGAGGCCGACCGGCTCGCGAACCTCGCGTTCGATCCGCAGGTCGTCGAGAGCGAGCGCGGCGTGGTGTTCTCCGAGCGGCGCTTCAGCGTCGAGGACAACAACGCCGC
>JADLDF010000042.1 GCA_020846815.1 Gammaproteobacteria bacterium
CGATCGACAGCACGCGCAGCCGGCCCTGGCCGGCGCCCGAGTCGCCGGGCCCGAGCGGGCCCTCGGCCGGTGCGCCGGCGGCGGCGCGCAGCGTGCGCTCGACCTCGCGCGCCGAACCCTCGTTGGTGAAGCTGAACTGCTCGACTTTCCGACCGCCGTACTCGATGAGGCGCAGCGGGAACAGCTGGCGGGTGTGCTCGCCCTGCGCATCCAGCGTCCAGTACTCGCGCGGCACGAAGGCCTGGATCTCGGCCTCGCGCTCGCAGATCATCCTGAGCGCCGGGCTCTGCACGCGCCCCGCGGAGAGACCGCGGCGCACTTTCTTCCACAGCAGCGGCGAGAGGTTGAAGCCGACCAGGTAGTCGAGCGCGCGGCGCGCCTGCTGCGCATTGACGAGGTCGAACGACAGCCCGCGCGGCTCCTGGATCGCCTCGCGGATCGCGTTCTTGGTGATCTCGTAGAACGCGACGCGGTGCACGTCCTTGCCCTCGAGCTCGCCGCGCTCCTTCAAGAGCTCGTAGAGGTGCCAGGAGATCGCCTCGCCCTCGCGGTCCGGGTCGGTCGCGAGGTAGAGCGCTTTCGACTTCTTGAGCGCGCGCGAGATCGCATCGACGTGGCGCTCGTTGCGCTCGATGATGTCGTACTTCATCGCGAACTTGCGGCTCGGGTCGACCGCGCCTTCCTTAGGCACGAGGTCGCGCACGTGGCCATAGGAGGCGAGCACCTCGAAGTCCTTGCCGAGGTACTTCTTGATGGTCTTGGCCTTGGCCGGTGATTCGACGATTACGAGGTTGTCAGCCATTTCTCATGATGCAAGCAGGCAAAAGCGCGGGGACCTCCAAAGACGCGAAACCGCGGACGAGCCGCGGTGCGCGTTTCCACGGGGCGCGAGGCGCGCCGGAAAACGGCGTCAGTGGGGTTTCTCCGCGAGGTCGAAAACGAGGTCTTCCATGCGCGAGCAGGCGAGCTCTTCGCCCGGCTGGCTCGACAGCACCATCAGGACGACCCACTTGAGCTGGGCGACGTCCAGCTCTTCGGTGTCGAGCGCCAGCAGGCGCTCGATGACGATCTCGCGCTGCTGCGGCGAGAGGATGCCGGTGCGCTCGAGCTGCAGCAGGTAGCCGCGGCAGTCGGCGCTCAGGCGGGCGCGCTCGCTGTCGGTGTAGATGCGCATCGCACGCGGGCCGGCGGCGTCGAGCGCCGGCCGGTCGCGCTCACCGGCGAGATCCGCGAGCCAGTCGAGCGCGCGCTCGACGTGCTCGCCGGCGAAGCCGGCGCGCTCGAGATCGAGCGCGAGCTCGTCGCGCTCCGGAACGTCGGGCGTGTCGGCCAGCATGTAGCGGTCGAACACGTAGATCAGGATGTCGAGAACGGTGCCGGTCATCTCGGCCATGTCGAAACGTCTATAAGTAGTGGCGCCCCGCATCACGAATCGGGCACGCGAATGTAGCGGCCGCCGAACAGCGGTTCGATGCGCCCCTCGAGCTCGAGAATGAGCAGCAACGATGCCACCGATTCGCCGGAGAGGCCCGTGCTCGCGAGCAGCGCATCGACGCTGGTCGGCTCGAAGCCGACGGCATCTAACAGGATTTCGGCAGGGTTGTCCAATGCACCGGGCCCCTGGCGCGCTGCCCGGACATGGGCCGAGAGCCTCGCAAGTGACTGTTGCGTAAGGACATGACGGAATTCTGTCACGACATCTTCTGCCTTCTCGACGAGCGTCGCGCCCTGGCGGATGAGCTCGTGGCAGCCCCTGGAGAGGGGGCTGTGGATCGAGCCCGGCACCGCGAACACCTCGCGGCCCTGGTCGGCGGCCCAGCGCGCAGTGGACAGCGAGCCGCTGTGGCGCGCGGCTTCGACCACGAGCACGCCGAGCGACAGGCCGCTGATCAGGCGATTGCGTTGCGGGAAATGGGCACGCAGCGGCGCGGTGCGCGGCGGGAACTCGGAGACGAGCGCGCCGCCGTCGCTCTCGAGCAGGCGTTCGGCGAGCGCGCGGTTCTCGGCGGGGTAGATGGTGTCGACGCCGGTGCCGAGCACGGCGACGGTATGGCCGCCGGCGAGCAGCGCGCCGTCGTGGCCGGCCGCGTCGATGCCGAGCGCGAGGCCGCTGGTGATCGCGAGGCCGGCGCTGGCGAAGTGCCAGGCGAAATCGCGCGCGGTACGCCGGCCGATGGTGGTGGGGTGGCGGCTGCCGACCACGGCGAGCTGCGGCAGCGCGAGCACGGCGACGCAGCCGCGCACCCAGAGCACCGCGGGCGCGCCGGCGATGTCTGCGAGGCGCGAGGGATAAGCCGCGTCGGTGGCGGGCAGCAGCGTGAGGCCGAGGCGTTCGACCACGGCGAGATCGGCGTCGAGCGTGGCGAGGTCGGGCGCGCAGAGCGCAGCGACCGTGGACTCGTGCAGCCCGAGCGCGCGCAGCGCCGAGGGCGGCTCGGCCACCAGCGCCTCGATGCCGCCCGTGGCCGTGACGCAGCCGCGCAGGCGCGCGGCGTCGAGCCGCGGCGCGCGGGCGAGCAGGCAGAGGGAACGTACGCTGGCGGACATTCCCGGATCATCCGTGCGAGGTCCGCGGCGCCCAAGCCGCAAATGCGGCGCGAATCGCCGCTTAAGCGGAAAATAAATCGGATTTAAATCCGATTTATTTTCAGGGCCTGCGCACCACGTCGGCCACGCGGATCGGGTTCGTGGCCCCGACGATCAGCGCGTAGCTCATGCGGTCGAAGACGCGGAACACCAGCATCGTGCCGCTGCGCTCGTTCGGCAGCTGCACCTTCGAGGTGAATGCGCGCGAGGCCTTCACGCCGCCCTGGTTGCGGCGCGTGCGGTCGTGCACGACCTCGCCGGCTTCCTCGATCGCGAGCACGTGACCCGGCTCGAGACCGTGGCGCGCACCGCGGTTGATCGCGACGATCTTGTACTGGCCGATCAGCGTGACGCCGTCGACGACCGAGATGATCTGGCCGCGCACGTCCTGCTGGGGCGCGCGCGGCACGAAGCTCAGCGGCGCGTCGATGTCGGTGCCGAGCAGCCGGTCACCCTCGAGTGTCTCGCGCGCCGAGTCGGTCAGCGCGGCCTTGGCCGGCTCGCCGGTCGAGAGCACCACCGCGGTGGCGGTGTAGACGCCCTGGTAACCCAGCAGGTCGCCGTCGTCCGGATCGCGGATCTCGTCGCCGACGTGCACGACGTTGAAGCGCTGGTTGACCTGGCCGTCCTCGAGGCCGCGCACGTAGGCCTCGATACCGGCGCCGCCGATCATGTGCTTGTCGCGGAATGCCAGCACGCGCGGTGCCTCGCGGATCTGCTCGCGCGTGAGCAGGCTCGGGCGCTCGAGGAATGCGGCGATCGCCGAGTACGGAATCGTCGCGATCGCGCCGTCGAGCTCGGAGCTGCGCAGCCGCGGATCGAGGCGGGCGCCGCCGCCGCGCGCCAGCGAGATCGCCGGCCGGCCGTCGGCGCCGAAGGTCAGCGTCAGCACGTCGCCGGGATAGATGAGGTGCGGATTCTCGACCTGCGGATTGACCTGCCAGATCTCCGGCCAGAGCCAGGGATCGCGCAGGAACATCGTGGAGATGTCCCAGAGGGTGTCGCCGCGCTTGACCGTATAGCTCATCGGTGCCGCCGGGTTCACGACCGAGCGGTCGATGACCGGTGCCGCGGCCTCGGCGGGAGCGCCTTCCGGGTACTTCGCGACCGCCGCCTCGGTGGCCGTCGGTTCGGGCTCGGCCGCCGCCGTGTCGCCCGAGACCGGCCGCGAGGCCGTGACCGGGGTCGAGGCCGGGTCGCGTCCGCCGCCGAAGGCCGCGCAGCCGCCGAGCAGCAGGAGCGTGGCCGGAGTCAGGCAGAGCGCCAGCCGGGAGCTTGCGCGCAACCCCTTGGGGTTTGCGCTAAGTGATTGATTCGAAACCATCCTCCACTCCTCGTGACGGGTGGGGCGAGCGACCTTGGCTGTTATACTCGCTCGTCCGCGCCGACAGCATCGTCAAATTTTGGCTTTGTGCTCTGGTTCACGGCGGGAACAGGCGACCGAGACCCCGCGGAGACCCTCGTGGACCCTGGCCGGCGGTTGATTTCCGTGACCAAAACCCAACATCTTGAGAACATTAGCAAAACTTCTGCGTCAAATACACGAAGAACCTTGGAGCGCCCCATGGCCCGTCTGACCATCCTCGAATTCCCCGATCCGCGCCTGCGGACCCGCGCGACACCGGTCACCGTTTTCGACGAGGCACTGTCGCGTCTCATCGACGACATGTTCGAGACGATGTATGCGGCTCCCGGCATCGGTCTCGCGGCGTCGCAGGTCAACGTGCACAAGCGCCTCATCGTCATCGACGTCTCCGAGAACCACGATGCGCCGCGGGTGTTCATCAACCCCGAGATCCTCGCGCGCGAGGGCGCGGCGGTCGGCGAGGAAGGCTGCCTCTCGGTGCCGAACATCTTCGACAAGGTGCAGCGCGCGCAGAAGATCCGCATCCGCGCGCAGGATCGCAGCGGCGCAACCTTCGAGGAGGATCTCGAGGGGCTGCTTGCGGTCTGCCTGCAGCACGAAATGGACCACCTCGAGGGCAAGCTGTTCGTCGACTATCTCTCGGACCTCAAGCGCGAACGCATCCGCAAGAAGCTCGAGAAGGAACGTCGCGACCGGGCGGCGCGGCCGGCCGCCGTCGCAGCAGCCGGCGCCTGAGCGGCGCAGCGATCGCAGCGAGGCGTTCGCGGCGCCGCAGGCCGGCGCCGGCGCGCGCCGCTACTGCCACGGCCCGATCCTCCTCGTCCCGGCTCCACCATACCGACCCCATCACCAGCCGCCATGCGCATCGCCTTCGCCGGCACGCCTGAGTTCGCGGTGCCGCCGCTCGCGGCGCTGTGCCGCGCCGCGCCGGCGCACGGCGTCGTCGGCGTGCTCACCCAGCCGGACCGGCCCGCCGGTCGTGGCCGGAAGCTTGCGCAGAGCGCGGTCAAGCAGTTCGCGCTCGCGCACGGTCTGCCGGTCGCGCAGCCGGCCACTTTGCGCGACGAGGCGGGGCGCGCGCCGCTGCTCGAGTGGCGACCCGACCTGCTGGTCGTCGTCGCCTACGGCCTGATCCTGCCGCCGGCCGTGCTCGCGATTCCGCGCCTCGGCTGCCTCAACGTCCACGCCTCGCTGCTGCCGCGCTGGCGCGGCGCGGCGCCGATCCAGCGCGCGCTGCTCGCCGGCGATGCCGAGACGGGCGTCGCGATCATGAAGATGGAGGCCGGGCTCGACACCGGTCCGGTGCTGCGCACGCGGCGCGTGACCATCGGCCCGCGCAGCACCAGCGGCTCGCTGCACGACGTGCTCGCGGCGCTCGGCGCGGCCGAGCTGCTCGCGGCGCTGGCGCAGATCGAGGCGGGCGAGGCGCGTTTCGAGCCGCAGCCGGCCGCGGGCGTCACCTACGCGGCCAAGATCGACAAGGTCGAGGCGCGCATCGACTGGCGCGAGGATGCCGAGTCGATCGATCGTCGCGTGCGCGCTTTCGATCCCTGGCCCGTCGCCGAGGCGCGGCTCGGCACGGAGCCGCTGAAGCTGCTGCGGGCGCGGCCGCTGAGCGACGCCGAGGCCGGGCGCGGCGCGGGCCTCGTGCCGGGCACGGTGCTCGGCCTGCGCGGCGATGCGCTGCAGGTCGCCTGCGGCCGCGGCGTGCTGGCGATCGAACGGCTGCAGCGCGCCGGCCGGCGGCCGGTCGACGCGCGCGAGTTCGCCAACGGCGTCGCGCTCGGCGGGCTGGTGCTGACATGAGCGATCGCGAGGCCGGCGACGCCGCGCAGGAGGGCATGGGAGCGGGCTCGGGTCCGCGCCGCGGTCCGCGGCCCGCTGCGGCCCGCAGCCGCTTCGCACCCGGCGCCGAGACGCTGGCCGCGGCCGTGCGGGCCGTCGCGGCCGTGGCGCGCGAGGGCCAGAGCGCCGACGAAGCGCTCGCCGCGGCCGAGGCGCGCGAGGATCGCGCCGCGGTGCGCGCCATCGCGCTCGGCACGATCCGCTGGTATCTGCGCCTCGCGCCGGTCATGGCCGGCCTGGTCACGCGCGCGCCCCGGGATCTCGATCCGGATTTGCGCGTGCTGCTGGTCGCGGGGGCTCACCAGGTCGAATACTCGCGCGCCGCACCCGAGGTCAGCGTGCACCTCGCCGTCGACGCGGCGCGCGCCCTCGGGCTGGCTCGAAGCAGCGGCCTGGTCAACGCCGTGCTGCGCCGCTTCGTGCGCGAGCGCGTCGAACGGCTCGCGGCCGTGGACCGCGATCCCGCCACGCGCCATGCCCACCCGCCCTGGCTGGTCGAAGCGCTGCGCGAGGCCTGGCCCGCAGAGCTCGAGGCGATCCTCGACGCCGCGAACCGCCACCCGCCGATGACGCTGCGCGTAGACCTGTCGCGCGGCACGGTCGCCGATTACCTCGCCGAGCTCGCGGCCAACGGCCGTCCGGCCCAGGCGCTGGCCTGGCGCCCCGGGGCCGTGACGCTGGAGCATCCGGCGCCGGTCGGCGCGCTGCCGGGTTTTCGCGAAGGCCGGGTCTCGGTGCAGGACGCCGGCGCCCAGCTCGCCGCGCCGCTGCTCGACGTGCAGAGCGGCCAGCGCGTGCTCGATGCCTGCGCGGCGCCGGGCGGCAAGACGGGCCACGTGCTCGAGCTCGCGCCGCTGGCCGGCGAGCTCGTAGCCGTCGACGTCGAGCCGCGGCGCATGGCGCTGGTCGAGGACACGCTGCGGCGGCTCGAGCGTCGCGCCGCCTGCCGGGTCGCCGACCTGACGCAGCCGGGAAGCCTGCGCGATATGGGCGCCTTCGATCGGGTGCTGGTCGATGCGCCCTGCTCGTCGACCGGCGTGATCCGCCGCCACCCGGACATCAAGCTGCTGCGCCGCGCGGCCGACATCGAGACGCTCGCGAAGACGCAGCAGGCGATCCTGCGCACCGCGTTCGACGCGCTCGCGCCCGGCGGGCGGCTGGTCTACGCCACCTGCTCGTTGCTGCCGCGCGAGAACGAGGCGCAGGTGCTGGCGCTGCTTGCCGCCCGTCCCGACGCGCTCGTGCTGCCCTGGCCGGAAGTCGTCGCGCTGCCGCCGGACGCCCGGCGGCTCGAAACCGGCGTGCAGCTGCTGCCCGGCGCCGAGGCGGATACGGACGGCTTTTATTATGCTTGCCTGGGTCGGAGAAAGCGCTGAATGACCGCAACGACCCTCGAGCGCCGGGCCCTGGGCGTCGCGCGGCTGCTGGCCGCCGCGGTCCTCGCCCTGTGGCTCGCGGTGCTCGGGCCTGCCGCGCGCGCCGACGCGCTCGACGGCGTGCTCGAGGTGCAGTCGGCGTTCGTCAACCTCGCCGACGGCGTCTACCAGCTGCACGCCCGGGTCGTGTACCCGGCCAACGAGGAGACGGTCGCAGCGCTGCGCGAGGGCGTCTCGCTCTCCTACGACCTCGACGTCGAAGTGGCGCGCGCGCGCCGCTTCTGGTTCGACGCCGGCCTCACCACGCTGACGCTGCGCCGCGAGCTGACCTTCCACGCGGTCAGCGAGCGCTACGTCGTGCGCGATGCGCGCAGCGGTGCGCAGTCCTCGTTCGCGACCCTCGAGGAGGCGCTCGAGTCGCTCGGCACGGTCGACGGCTGGCCGATCCTGGTCGCCTCGCAGGTGCCGCGCGAGGCCGACTGCCGGGTCAGCGTCCGCGCCAGCGTGCGGCGCGGCAAGCTCACCGACGCGCTGCGTGTGATCCTCTTCTGGAACGACGGCTGGCAGCGCGCGAGCGAGTGGTACTCATGGTCGCTGCCGCGCTGAAAAAGTACCGCACGCCGGCACTGATCGCGATCTCGAGCATCGTCGTGCTGGGCGCGCTGTTCGCGCTCGCGCTCTCGGCGCAGAACTCCGCGCAGTTCGGCCGCCTGCAGCCCTGGATCCTGCTGGTCAGCATCGTCGGCGTGGTCGTGCTCAGCATCATGCTGGCGCGCAAGATCCTGCAGCTGGTGCGCGCCTGGCGTGATCACGTGCCCGGCTCGCGCCTCACGACGCGCACGGTGACGGTATTCGGCATCCTGGTCGCGATCCCGCTGCTCACGGTCTACCTGTTCTCGCTGGAGTTCCTGAACCGCGGCATCGACAGCTGGTTCCGCGTCGAGATCCGCCAGGGCCTGAACGATGCGCTGGTGCTGTCGCGCGCCGCGCTCGACCTGCGCATGCGCGAGTATTCCGAGCGCACCGAGCGCTTCGCGCAGCGGCTCGCCGGGCTGCCCGCGCCGGAGGCGATCCTCGC
>JADLDF010000043.1 GCA_020846815.1 Gammaproteobacteria bacterium
GACGACCAGCGTCGCGAGCGCCTCGCCCTCGACGTCCTCGGCGATCACGAGCAGCGGGCGGCCCGCCTTCGCGACGCCCTCGAGCAGCGGCAGCATCTCGCGGATGTTCGAGATCTTCTTGTCGCAGAGCAGGATCAGCGGCTTCTCGAGCTCGACGGTTTGGCTCGACTGCTGATTGATGAAGTACGGCGAGAGGTAGCCGCGGTCGAACTGCATGCCCTCGACGACGTCGAGCTCGTTCTGCAGACCCGAGCCGTCCTCGACCGTGATCACGCCCTCCTTGCCGACCTTCTCCATCGCCTCGGCAATCGTCTTGCCGATCGACTCGTCGGAGTTCGCCGAAATCGTGCCGACCTGGGCGATCGCCTTGTTGTCCTTGCAGGGCTTGGACAGCTTGCGGATCTCCTCGGTGGCCACGATGACCGCCTTGTCGATGCCGCGCTTGATGTCCATCGGGTTGCGGCCCGAGGCGACGGCCTTGAGGCCCTCGCGGATGATCGCCTGCGCGAGCACCGTGGCGGTCGTGGTGCCGTCACCGGCTTCGTCGGAGGTGTTGGACGCGACTTCCTTCACCATCTGCGCGCCCATGTTCTCGAACTTGTCCTTCAGCTCGATCTCCTTCGCGACCGAGACGCCGTCCTTGGTGACGGTCGGCGCGCCGAAGCTCTTCTCGAGCACGGCGTTGCGGCCCTTGGGGCCCAGTGTCGCCTTGACGGCGTTCGCGAGGATGTTGACGCCGCGCACCATGCGCGAACGGGCGTCATCGGAAAAACGTACTTCTTTGGCTGCCATTGTCGTGAATTCCTTGTGTGGTATCCGGGTGGCTTACTTGCCTTCGATGATGGCCATGACGTCTTCCTCGCGCATCACGAGGAGGTCTTCGCCATCCACCTTCACTTCGGTTCCGCCGTACTTGCCGAAAAGGATCTTGTCGCCGACCTTGACGTCGAGCGCGCGGACGCTGCCGTCCTCGAGGATCTTGCCCTTGCCGACTGCGACGACCTTGCCCTGGATGGGCTTCTCGGCGGCGGTGTCGGGAATCACGATGCCGCCCGGGGAGGTGCGTTCCTCCTCCAGGCGCTTCACGATCACTCGGTCATGAAGCGGACGAATCTTCATATAGCAGGCTCCTCTCGAAGCATTGGTTGAACGTTGGGGGTTAAGGCGGGGTCGGAGTATTAGCACTCTCCCCGCGTGGCTGCTAATCATAGTGGGCAAAGGTCGGAATTCAAGGGCGGATCGAGAAACGGCCCTGGTGTCGCACCAGACTACTGGCATAGCCCGCCGTTCACGGGCCGCTTCCGGGAGGCCCGCGCGGTCCCTTGGCGGTCGGTTCGAAAGCGGCGTGACGCGCCGCGCACGGCCCGGGTATGCTGCCGTGCAGGCCGCGCCTGCTTGTCGCCAAGCCCATGAATTTCCAGCATATTGTGGTTTTTTGCAGCTGCCCGGACGAGGCCGTCGCAACGCGCCTCGCGAATGCCCTGGTCGGCGAGGGACTGACGGCCTGCGTCAATCGCATTGCCGGGGTCCGCTCGACCTATGTCTGGGACGGGGTGCTGCACGACGAGCCGGAGGTGCTGCTGACGATCAAGACCGTCGTCGAGCGCTACCCGACCCTGGAGGCGCGAATCCGCGCACTCCATCCCTATGAAGAGCCTGAGATCATCGCGCTGCCGGTCGTTGCGGGCTCGGCCGGATACCTGGACTGGGTGACGCGCGGCAGCACCGGCTCGGCCGCGCCGCCCGCGCCGCAGCGGCCCGCCGCGGCCGCCGATCGCTGAGGAGTTGCGATGCTGCCGACCTGCACGATCCGGCCGATCCAGGCCACGCCCGCGCCGCGCTGCGATCTCGAGGACTGCGGCTGCGCGCAGTACGAGATCCAGGCTGCTACGCGCGCGCCGCGCCGCGCCGCCGCTCTCGGCCTCGCCGCCGCGCTGCTGCTGCTGGCACTCGCCACCCCGGCGCGAGCCGAGGATTTCCTGCCGCCCGAGCAGGCATTCCGCTACACCACCGAAATGCGCGACGGCGTCGTCACGGTGCGCTGGAAAGTCGCCCGGGGCTATTACCTCTACCGCAAGCGCCTCGGCTTCGAATCGCGAGCCGCCTGGGCGACGCTCGGCGAGCCGGCCTACCCTCGCGGCGAATCGCACAGCGACGAATACTTCGGCACGCAGGAGGTCTACCGCGGCGAGTTCGCGGTCACGGTGCCGGTCGCGGTCGCGGACCCGTCGGCCGCCGGCGCGACGCTGCCGCTGACCCTGAAGCTGCAGGGCTGTGCGGATGCGGGGCTGTGCTATCCGCCGACGCGCTGGGACACCATGGTGAAGTTCGCCGGCGGCGCTGCGAGCGGTGCCGCAAACGCGAGCACGAGTACGAGCGCGGGTGCGGGTGCGGGTGCGGATACGGCCGACGCACTGCCCTCGGTGGCGACGGCCGCGGCCCTGCTCGGCGCGGCCGAGCGTCGCGAGCCCGGTGGCAGCGCGCTCGCTGCCGTGCTCGGCCGCGGCGACGCCGCTGCGACGACCGCGGCTTCCGATCCGGGCACGCCCGCGAACCTCGCGGGCGCAGCGGTCGTGAGCGGCGACGAGGACTTCCTGCCGCCCGAAGTCGCGTTCCGAGTCGCCGCCTTCCAGGACGGGCCGGATCGCGTGCGCATCGAATGGCAGATCGCGCCCGGCTACTACCTCTACCGCAGCCGGCTGCAGTTCTCGACCGATCCGGCGCTGGCGCAGCTCGGCACGCCACGGCTGCCCGAGGGCAAGCAGAAGACCGACGAGTTCTTCGGCGCGCAGGAGGTCTACTACGGTTCCCTGGTCGCGACCGTGCCGGTGTCGCGCAATGGTGCCAGCGCACTCGAGCTGCCACTGTCGGTCGGCTTCCAGGGCTGCGCCGACGCGGGCCTGTGCTATCCACCCGAAACGCGCCGGCTCGTGGTCGAGCTGCCGGCGGGCGTGGGCACGACGGCCGCGGCCGGCGGTACCACCGCGACCGGCGATGGCGGCGCCTTCGTCTCCGAACAGGACCGGCTCGCGGCGCTGATCCGCGACGGCAACCTCGGCCTGGTGCTCGCGACCTTCTTCGGCCTCGGCCTGCTGCTGGCGTTCACGCCCTGCGTGCTGCCGA
>JADLDF010000044.1 GCA_020846815.1 Gammaproteobacteria bacterium
ACACGGGAACTGTAGAACTTTCCTCGGGACTGTAGCGGCACGCTGTAGCGCTCACTGTAGCGCCGCCCCGGCACTTGCAGTAAATGCCTTATTTTCCCGAGAATTCGCGAGAGACTTGGAAAGGGAGACTACCGAATTACACACTCAACCTATTGATTATCTGCCTGTTTTTTCTCAATAAGGTGCGTGTTACCGCCAAAGTTACCGCCACGCGCTGCTCGACACCGCGCAAAACCGGTGCGATTTAGTTCGCCTGCGAAACAATCAGCCGCCTTTCCTGGCGGTCAGCGGGGCGGCGCCGGCCACCTTCGGGCCGATGCGGGCGGCGCGCACTGCGGCGGTCAGCGATTCACTGGTGTGAACGTCGGACAACTCGGGCGGGGATTCGAGCCGCGCCACGGTTTCCGGGGAACCGAGCGCAGCACGCTGATCGTCGCGCGATATCGCCAAGCCCTCGGTGCCGAGAATGTGCCGGGTGATCGCGGTCCACGATTGCCGGGCCAGATCATGCGCGCGCCTCGTGGCCTCGACCTCGGCCATGCCGGAGGGGTCTTTCTTCCGTGCCACGGCCTGGAGAATGCGGTCGCGCCGTCCGGCGTCCAGGTAGGGCGGCGCGAGTTCGGCCGGCACCCGCAACAACGCGGCCGCCGTCCATGCGTGATCGCCGCCCTCGATCTCCACCAGCATGCGCCCTTGCTCGGCGGGGGGCTTTGAATTGAGGCTTTCCAACAGCCAGCGAGTCAGCGGCACATCATTGGCCGAGAGACTGCCCACGTTCGCCAGTTGTGCGATGCGGCCGGGGATCGTGTCTGCCTCGTCCGCCAGCGCGCGCTCGATCTTGCCCAGGGTCGTCAGCGTCGCATAGGCCAATTCGCGAAGCTTCGCGGCGCGGCGCTCGGCGAATAGCTTCGCGAGCGCGGCATCGCCGCGACGGGCCGCCTGATCGGCTTCGGTGGCAGTCACTGCCGGAATCGCGCGCTCCCGTGCTTCGTGGAACTCGGTCGCCAGGTCGGCGGAACGGACCACCACGCCACGCATCAACCCGATGGCGTCCGGTTGATCGCCAAAACCCCACTCGGCCAGAAGATGCTCACGGCCGGCGCCGTCTTTGAAGTGAATTTTCTCGCCCATAACTAGAATCTCCGTTCAGTGAAAAAATGCGGCTCGTGCCGCGCCTCAAGTCTTGAATTGCTGGATCGCCCGCGAACGCGCGAGCCAGGAAGGGCCTGGAAAGCCTCGACGCCGCAGCCGGCGGACATAGCGCCGAAGCCAGCCAGAGCCGCGCTTACGCATGGCGTCGGCCCTCCAGGGCTTCGATGGCGTCGGCGAGAGTGGCCGCGATCCGCGACAGCCTTTCGTGTTCGCCGGCAGTCAGCGCGCATGCGTCGATCGCGTGCAATGCCGACAACGCGGATCGCGCGTGGTGGCGTGCGTGCTCGACCTGGGCGTGATGCGCGGGCGCGTTCAGCTTCGCAAGGCTGCCGTGGTCGAGACTGTCGCCGATCGGTTTGTTCATTTGCGGCCCTTCCGTGCCGGGGGTATGGGGTTCAGCATCGGAACCGCCGTTGCGATTCCATGTTCCTGCGTTGGACGGTCGCGACGTGATCGGGCGTCACGCCGCGCTGCTTCAGTTGCCGCGCCACTTCGGCGGGTTCGTAGCCAGCGCCGAGCAGTTTCCGGATGGCTGCGAAGTTCTCGGCGTCGGATTCCTTTCTCGCCGAACGTCTTGAGTTCGCCGAGGCCGGGGTCGCGGTGACGCTGACGGGTTGCGCCGTCTCGGCTTCGCGGTCTTCGTCTTGGGCTTTGAAGGGGACGCTCGGCGAAAGCCGAGCTTCCTCTGAAGCGAGAGTTCTAAGAGCGGGAGTTCTATGACTACTTAGTGCGACATTAGCTTGTCGTGTCATGGACGACATAGGCTTGTCGTCACCTTCGGTGTCAGATGTCGTCACGTTCGCGTCCCGGGTGTCGTCACCTTCGCGTCCCGAATGTCCCGAAACATCGGAACGTGACGACAAGCTAATGTCGCCACCTTCGATGTTGCCCACCTGCGCCTCAAGTGCGCCGGAGATGTCTTCGGCTATGGCGTCGAGCGGAAGATCGTCCGGGCAGGCGCACTGGTAGGCGTTGTGTCGCCACCCTTGGCCCCCGCGTCCAGCCGGGGCCACCAGCAACCAATGCCTGCGCCGCGCGTCAGCGATATGCCGCTGCACGGTCCTGGCGGTGCCACGGATGCCGCGCGCAATCGCGGACTGGCTGGGCCAGGCGATGCCTTCGCGGTCCATGTACGTCCCGATGATGAACATCGTGAACAACGCGCTCGGGTGGCCGGGCCAGTGGTCGCGAAGCATGCGGCGCCACACCCACGGCGCGACGGGGCGCGCCATCAGAGCCGCGCCTCGCCGGCGAAGTGCTCCCCTGCCCTGGTAGCGGGCTCGTGCTGATCGCCGCTCCTGCGCGTGACGTGGAGGCCAGAATCGGCCTTCGCGGAGGTGATCCAGAAGCCCGCCGAGTTCACCAGCCAGCCGCGCGCCAGCATTTCCTCAGGCGATAGGCAACGGCGGGCCTCGAAGGGACCGACGCGGTGCCGGTCGAATGCCGTGATGCTGTTAAGGCGTTCGCCACACCCGCCGCAACGGCAGCGAGCCCCGGTGAGACGGTTCCCGACATGGCCGGTGGAGAACACGGTGCTGAACGTCGGCTGCGCGCTCATGGCCGCGCGCCCGCAGCGAGAAACTGCGCGACGGCTTCCGGTGCATAACGCACGAGCCGGCCGCCGAGCTTGATGAAGGCCGGCCCTTGCTTGGCGTAGCGCCAATTGCGGATTGTTTGCAGTTGCACGCCGAGCAGCGCGCTCAGCTCGACATCAGTCAGAAGATGGCCGGCGGCGAGTTTCTCGGCCGGCGTCGCGGAAGTCTGCATTTTCGCACCCGTTAAAAGTCACTAACGGGTTGCAATACTATGCAGCCAGAACGCGGCGCATAGTAAGCAAAGAAATTCTTTGCTTCCCCCTCAGCAGCCCAGACGGAGAAACGCCAGCACCTTGCGTGCGTGCTTTGTCGCGGCGGTGCGGATCGTCTCGGGAGTCACGCCGTGTTTCTCGGCCAGCAGCCCGCGCGCACGGTTGCGGCTCATGCCGCGCAGTTCCACGAGTTCGTAGAATTCGAGCGCAACGGCCTCGGCGTTAAGCGTCGGTTGCCGGCCGCGCTTGCGCGGGGTCGGCTCGAAGGCTTGCGCACTAAACACCAGCAGCGCACGCGCGGCGAATGCGGAATCGGCCTTGTCGATCTTCTCGCCGCGCTGCATCCGTTCGGCGATGTCGCGCGCCCGCGCGCGCTGCTTCGCGTGAATCTGCGCGAGTTCCTTATCGGTCGGCATGGCCGGCCCGGCGCAGCGCCACGACGTTCCCGCCCTCGCGCAGCGAGTCGAGATAATCAGCCCATGTCTGCATCATCGCGCGGCGTTCGGCGAAAAAAGACGTTCGGTTATAGGCGCGGCCGTTCGTATCGCGAACTGCGTGCGCCAGTTGATGCTCGATGAAGTCCGGCCGGAAGTTCAGATGCTCATCGAGCAGCGTGCGCGCCATCGCGCGGAATCCGTGCGCCGTGAACGTCCCCACGGGATACGCTAACCGGCGAAAGGCGGCGTTTATCGTCATGTCGCTGATCGGCTTCCTCGGATCACGCGCGCCGGGAAAGACAAATCGCCCGGCGCCGGTCAGCGGCCGCAAGTCTCGAAAGATCTCGACCGCTTGCCGGGACAACGGCACAAGGTGCGGCGCGCGGGTTTTCATCTTGCGCGCTGGGATGCGCCACTCGGCCGCCTCAAGGTGGATTTCGCTCCATTCGGCATGTCGCAGCTCGCCCGGTCGCACGAATACCAGCGGCGCGAGCTTGAGTGCGGCGGCCACATGCGGCGTGCCGCTGAACCCGTGGATCGCACGCAGCAGCGCGCCGACCTCGGCCGGGTCCGTGATGCTCGCGAAGTGCTTCGGTCGACGCGGCGTCAGTGCGCCGCGTAAGTCGCGCGTCACGTCGCCCGCAGCGCGGCCCGTGGCGACGGCATAGCGGAACGTCTGCCCGCAGTTCTGCAATGCGCGGTGTGCCGTCTCGATGTGGCCGCGTGACTCGATCCGGCGCACCACGGCCAGCACGGCCGGCGCGTCGAGCGCGGCTATAGGCTTGTTGCCGATCCACGGAAATACGTCGCGCTGCAAGCGATCCAGTACCTTACCGGCGTGCGACGGCGCCCACGTCGGCGCGAACTTCGCGTGCCACTCGCGCGCGATGGCCTCGAAAGTCTCGGCGCCGGCGGCGGCCTCGGCCTTGCGTCTTTCGCCCGGGTCCACGCCATCGGCGAGCAGCGTGCGCAGTTCGGCGCGACGTTCGCGCGCACGCTTTAGCGACACATCGGGGAACAAGCCCAGGGTCAGCGAATTACGCTTGCCGGTTCCCGGTCGCCGGTAATCGAACCGCCACCACTTGGCGCCGTTCGGCCTCACGATGACATAAAGGCCGCGCTCATCGCGCAGCTTGTAGGGCGCAGTTTTTGGCTTCGCGTTCGCGACGGCGCTTGGCGTCAACATGGCGGTAACACCCCCGGGAAGGCAGCAGTTACCGCCAAGGTTACCGCCAAACTTGCGGTAACTCCAAGGTTACCGCCAGAAGGCGCGATTAGGCGCAGCCAAGAAAAACCCGGTAAAAACCGGGTTCAAATGAAGTCTCGGGAAGTCTCGGGAAGTGTTAT
>JADLDF010000045.1 GCA_020846815.1 Gammaproteobacteria bacterium
CCTCGTTGTCGGCGCGCAGCATCAGCACGACGTATTTCAGCGTGACCACGAGCAGCAGGCTCCAGGACACCAGCGACAGCACGCCGTAGACCACCGCGGCACCGCCCGCCCGGCCGCCGCTCGCGGCGAGTGCTTCCTTGAACGCGTACAGCGGACTCGTGCCGATGTCGCCGTAGACGATGCCGAGTGCGCCGATCGTGGCGGGCAGCAGGGCTGTGGTCTTCATGGGGTTGCCTTGCCTGGTCGTGGCGGGCATGCGGCGGGGAACCGCGGGCGTGAGGAGTGGGGAGGGATCAGCGTCGCGCGGCGTTGATCTCGTCGCGCAGCTGTCGTGCCGCGAGGCGGGCCGCAGCGGCGAAATGCTCGTCCTTGCCGGCGTAGAGGATGCCGCGGGAGGAGCTGATGATCAGGCCGCCGCCGTCGCGCCTGCGGCCGCTGCGCACCGCCTGCTCGACGTCGCCGCCCTGCGCGCCGACGCCGGGCACGAGGAACGGCACCTCTCCGGCGATCGCGCGGATCTCGGCGAGCTCCGCAGGATAGGTGGCGCCGACCACGAGCAGGCAGTTACCGTGGCGGTTCCATTCCTTCGCGACGCGCTCGGCGACGGCGTGGTAGAGCCTGCGGCCATCGCCGACCTCGAGGTCCTGGAAGTCGCGCGCGCCGGGATTCGAGGTGCGGCAGAGGATCACGATGCCCTTGTCCTTCCAGTCCAGGAAGGGCTGCACCGAGTCGCCGCCGAGATAGGGGTTCACGGTGACCGCGTCGGCGCCGTAGCGTTCGAACGCTTCCTGCGCGTACTTGCCGGCGGTGTTGCCGATGTCGCCGCGCTTGGAGTCGAGGATCACCGGCACGCCCGGGGCGCGCGCGTTGATGTAGCGGATGGTCTGCTCGAGCTGGTCTTCGGCGCCGAGCGCGGCGTAGTGCGCGAACTGCGGCTTGTAGCAGCAGACGAGATCGGCGGTCGCGTCGACGATGGCCTTGTTGAACTCGAAGATGGCATGCGCCACGCCGCGCAGGTGGGGCGGGAACTTCTCGGGCTCGGGATCGAGGCCGACGCAGACGAGCGAGTCGTGGTCGGCGGTGGCGCGAGCCAGCAGGTGTTTGAAGTCGCGCTCCGCCACGGGCGCGAAGTCTACCTGACCGGCTCGAGGTTGGCGTACTGCAACATCAGCCACTTCGAACCTTGCCCCTCGAAATTGACCTGCACCCGGGCATGCGCCCCCTGGCCTTCGATGTTCAGCACGACGCCTTCGCCGAACTTGCCGTGACGCACCCGGGCACCGAGCTTCATGCCGGGCGCGGCCGGCTCGGTGAGACTGCTCGCAGCGCCGCGGCCCGTGCCTGCGCCGCGGCCGCCGCCCCCGTAGCCGCCATGACCCGAACTGCCGCCCCCGAAGCCGCGACCGCCGAACGCGGCCCGGCCCTCGCCGTCATGACCGCCGTAGCCGCCGCGCAGACCCCAGGCAGGTGCGCCGGGACGGCCCGCGTGAACGCGCGGCCGCACTTCCTCGACCAGCTCCCCGGGGATCTCGGCGATGAAGCGCGAGGCCATGCCGTAACTGTCGATGCCGTGCAGGCGGCGCTGCTCGGCATAGGTGAGATAGAGCTGCTGCATCGCGCGCGTCGTGCCGACGTAGGCGAGGCGGCGCTCCTCCTCGAGGCTGTCGAGGTCGTTCAGCGAACGCTGGTGCGGAAAGAGGCCGTCCTCCAGGCCCGCGAGGAACACCACCGGGAACTCCAGGCCCTTGGCAGTGTGCAGGGTCATCATCTGGATGCAGTCTTCCCAGGCGTCCGCCTGGCCCTCGCCCGACTCGAGCACCGCATGCGCGAGGAAGGACTCGAGCGGCTTCAGCGGCACCTGGCCGGGCTCGAGCGCCGCCTCGTCGGGCTCGAAGCCGCGAGCCGCGGACACGAGCTCGAGCAGGTTCTCGACGCGTGCCTCGCCGCGATCGGCCTTTTCCTTCTTGTGGTGATCGAGCAGGCCACTGGCGTTCAGCACCTGGTCGACGGTCTCGTGCAGCGCGAGGTCGGCCGTGTCGGCGGCGAGCCGGTCGATGAGCTGCATGAAGCCCTGCACTGCGCCGGCGGCCTTGGAGCCGAGACTGGACTCGCTCGCAGCGGAGGGGGCGATGCAGGCCTTTGCGGCCTTCCACAGCGAGCTGCCGTCGGCCCGGGCGCGCTCGCGCAGCGTGTCCAGGCTCTTGGCGCCGATGCCGCGCGTCGGCAGGTTCACGACGCGCTCGAACGAGGTGTCGTCGTCGCGGTTTGCGACCAGGCGCAGGTAGGCGAGCGCGTCCTTGATCTCGGCGCGTTCGAAGAACCGCAGGCCACCGTAGACCTTGTAGGGCACGCGCGCCGACAGGAACACCTCTTCGAACACGCGCGACTGCGCGTTCGAGCGGTACAGGATCGCGATGTCGCGGCGCGCGCCGCCGTGCGCGATCCAGTCCTTGATCCGCTGCAGCACGAACTCCGCCTCGTCGCGCTCGTTGAATGCGGCATAGACGCGGATCGGCTCGCCCTGCGCGCCGCTGGTCCAGAGGTTCTTGCCGAGCCGGCCGCCGTTGTTGGCGATCAGCGCATTGGCGGCGTTGAGGATCGTGCCGGTCGAGCGGTAGTTCTGCTCGAGGCGGCAGAGCCGCGCCTGCGGGAAATCCCGCCGGAACTGCTGCAGGTTCTCGACGCGTGCGCCGCGCCAGCGGTAGATCGACTGGTCGTCGTCGCCGACCGCGAACGGCGCACCCTCGCTGCCGACCAGCAGCTTCAGCCAGTTGTACTGGATCGCGTTCGTGTCCTGGAACTCGTCGACCAGCACGTGCCGGAAGCGGCGGCGGTAGTGCGCGACGAGCTCCGGATGGTCGCGCCACAGCTCGAAGGCGCGCAGCAGCAGCTCGGCGAAGTCGACGACGCCGGCGCGTTTGCAGGCGTCCTCGTAGTCGGCATAGAGGCGGATCAGCTGGCGGCGCGTCGGATCGTTGCCGTCCTTCAGAGATGCCGGGCGGTGACCCTCGTCCTTGTTGCTGTTGATGAAGTACTGGATCTCGCGCGGCACCCAGCGCGCATCGTCGAGGCCCTGGGCCTTGAGGATCTTCTTGATGATCCGCAGCTGGTCGTCGCCGTCGAGGATCTGGAAGCCCTGCGGCAGCCCGGCCTCGCGCCAGTGCAGGCGCAGCAGACGGTGGGCGATGCCATGGAAGGTGCCGATCCACAACGCCGCGCCCGGCACGCCGAGCAGCGCCTCGATGCGCGCGCGCATCTCGCCGGCGGCCTTGTTGGTGAACGTGACCGCGAGGATGCTGTGCGGCGAGGCGCCCTCGGCCTGCACCAGCCAGGCGACGCGATGCGTCAGCACGCGCGTCTTGCCGCTGCC
>JADLDF010000046.1 GCA_020846815.1 Gammaproteobacteria bacterium
ATCGACATGGCGCAGCGGCGCTTCAACGCGCGCGTGGTGCGGGCCGAGGTGGCGGAACGGGGCGGGCGGCGCACCTACGTGCTGCGCCTGTTGTCCGAAGACGGGCGCGTCTTCAACGTACGCGTCGATGCGGCGACGGGGAGCATGCAGTGAGGCTGCTGATCGTCGAGGACGAGGCCGAGCTGCGCGAACAGCTGCGGGCGCGACTGGCCGCGGCGGGCTTCAACGTCGACGTCGCGGCCGACGGCGAAGAGGGCCTGTACCTCGGGCGCGAATATCCGGTGGACCTCGCGATCATCGACCTCGGCCTGCCGAAGCTGCCGGGCCTCGAGCTCATCCGCCGGCTGCGCGCCGCGGGCCGCGCGTTCCCGATCCTGGTGCTGACTGCGCGTGCGCGCTGGCAGGACAAGGTCGAGGGGCTGCAGGCCGGTGCCGACGACTACGTCGGCAAGCCGTTCGAATTCGAGGAAGTGCTGGCGCGGGTACAGGCGTTGCTGCGGCGCGCCGGCGGCTGGGCCTCGGCGCAGCTGCGCTGCGGACCGGTGCAGCTCGATACCCGCGAGCAGCGCGTCACCGTGCGCGGCGCCGCGGTCGAGCTCACGACGTTCGAGTACCGCATCCTCGAGCACCTGATGCTGCGCGCCGGCGACGTGATCTCCAAGACCGAGCTCACCGAGCGCCTCTACGAGCAGGACTTCGAGCGCGACAGCAACACCATCGAGGTGTTCGTCGGTCGCCTGCGCCGCAAGCTCGATCCCGACGACACGCTGCATCCGATCGAAACGCTGCGCGGCCGCGGTTACCGCTTCGCGCTGCCGCGAGAGGCCGGTTGAGCGGACAGTCCGCCCGGTCAGCGTACTCGCTGTCGCGGCGCCTGCTGGTCCGGGTGTCGGTCGCGCTCGCGCTGTTCCTCGGCGTCTCGGCCGTCGCGCTCGATGCCATCTTCCGCGACCTCGCGCAGCGCTCGCTGCGCGAGCTGCTCGATGCGCAGATGGTCGCGCTGATCGCCGCGATCGAGACCGACGAGGACGGCCGCATCCGCGCTGCCTCGACCCAGGCCGAATCGCGGCTGCAGACGCCGGGGTCGGGGCTCTATGCGGGCATCCGCCTCTCCGGTGGCCCGGAGCTGTGGCGCTCGCCGTCCACGGCGGGCACTTTCCTCGACTTCGGCGCGGACGCCGCGGCGGGCAGCGCGCAGTTCGGCCGTATGCGGCTGCCGGATGGCCAGCGCATCGCGCTCGCGCGCCGCGGCATCCGCTGGGAGGTGGGTTCGGGCCCGCCGCAGCTGCTGACGTTCGCTGTCGCGACCAGTCTCGCGCCGTACGAGCAGCAGCTGTGGCGCTTCCGCACGCAGCTCGGCGGCGGCCTGCTGGTGCTGTCGGCGCTGCTGCTGCTGACGCTCGCGCTGCTGCTGCAGCGGGTCATGAGCCCGCTGCGCCGTCTCGAGCAGGAAATCGCCGCGGTCGAGGCGGGCACGCAGGAGGCGCTGGGCAGCGGCTACCCGCGCGAGCTCGCCGGCGTCGCCGGCAACCTCAACGCGCTGCTGGCGGCCGAGCGTCGTCGCATCGAGCGCTACCGCAACACCCTCGGCAACCTCGCGCACAGCCTCAAGACCCCGCTCGCGGTGCTGCGCGGCGCGCTGTCGCAAGAGACCCCGGATGGCCATGCCGCCGAAGTGGTCGCGCGCGAAGTCGACCGCATGAACGGCATCATCGAGCACCAGCTGCATCGCGCGGCGGCCAGCGGCGGCGCACTGCTCGGGCAGCCGCCGGTCGACGTCGGCGCCGTGGCGCAGGAGCTGCGCCGGGTGCTCGGCCGGGTGCACGGCGGCAAGGATCTGTCGATCGAGATCCGGCTGCCCGCGGGGCTGCAGTTCTACGGCGAGCGCGCCGATCTCACCGAGGCACTCGGCAACCTGCTCGACAATGCCTGCAAGTGGTGCCGCGGCCGGGTGCGCCTCGGCGGCGACGCCGAGGCCGGCGGCGGCGCGCGGGGCATCATCACGCTGGTCATCGAGGACGACGGGCCGGGGCTGCCGCCGGCGCTGCGCGAGCAGGGCCCGGCGCGCGGCCGGCGGGCCGACGAGACGACGCCGGGCCACGGCATCGGCCTCGCGATGGTGCAGGAAATGGCCGAAGGCTATGGTGGGGCGCTGCAGCTCGGCGCTTCCGCGCTCGGTGGCGCGCGGCTCGAGCTGCGCCTGCCGGGCCGCCAGGCGAGTGCGGCCGGCGGCGGCTGAGGCGCGAAGCCGCGTCGCACTGCGCCGCGCCGGGCAGGGTCCGCGGCCGCATTCGGGTGCCGCCCGCAGGCGCCGTGCGGCGACTGCGCCACCGCGTGTTTTGCCGCCGTGGCAGGGGTCGGGTAGCATGCCGCGCACCATGAAGACTCCCGCACACCACGCCTGGAACCCGGCGAGCTGGCAGACCAAGCCCGCGCAGCAGCAGCCGACCTACCGCGACCGCGCCGCGCTGGAGAGCGCCGTCGCGCAGCTCTCGCGCCTGCCGCCGATCGTCGTCTCCTGGGAGGTCGAC
>JADLDF010000047.1 GCA_020846815.1 Gammaproteobacteria bacterium
CCAGCACGTTCGCCGAGATGTTGGTGTACTCGGCGTTCTGCAGGCCGATGCCGGCGACCAGCGTGAACGCGTCGGTCGGCGCCCACTCGGCGTCGATCTCGATGCCGGTGTTCTTCATGTCCGCCGGATTCGACGTGGTCGAGATCTGCACGCCGCCGAAGTCGATGCGCGCCGGGATCTGGATGTCGTCGGTCATCGAGTAGAACGCGGTCACGTTCATGCGCAGCGTGTTGTCGAACAGCGTCGAGCGCAGGCCCAGCTCGTACGAGGTCACGGTCTCCGGCTTGAACGGGATGAAGGCGTTGTTCGCCGTCGCCCGCGCCGGCCAGCCGCCGGACTTGAAGCCGCGGGTCGCCGAGGCGAACAGGCTGACTTGGTCGGTGGCATCGAAGTTCAGCGCGAGGCGCGGCGTCCACTTCTGCGCGTCGAGCTCGAGCGGGATGCCGGCCGCGGCGATCGCTGCCGTCGACAGCGCCACGCCTAGGGCACCGGGGTTGCGCTCCATCGAGAAGTCCTTCTTCTCGTCGGTGTAGCGCAGGCCCAGCGTCGCGGTCCAGCGGTCCGCGAACTGGTAGTCGCCCTGGGCGTAGAACGCATAGGTGTCGAGGCCGTTCTTCATCGTGCGGTCGGCGGCGACCGAGAACACGTTCGCGGCTCCGGTGGTCTGCGCGTTCGCGAAGTCGGTGACGTTGTCCTCGGTGAGGTAGTAGGCGCCCGCGACCCAGGTCAGCGTGTCGCCGAGGCTCGAGCCGTTGAGCTTGAACTCCTGCGAGACCTGCTCGTGGTCGCCGATGTTCGCGAGCGGCGTGAAGCCGCGCGTCGTCGTGACGCGGGGCGGCTCGCCGCCCGAGTCGATCAGGAACTCGTGGTCGGTGTCGCGATAGCCGGTGATCGAGGTCAGGCTCAGCGAGTCGCTGATGTCCCACTTGAGATTCAGCGTCGCGGCGCGCGTCGTCGCCTCGTTGCCGGGCTTCAGGGCCGCCTTGGCGCCGGTGAAGACGCCGACCAGCGCGCCCTGCACCAGGCGGTTGTTGATGATGCGCCGGTCGTCGGCGGTCACGAGGTTCAGGAAGTTGGTGTTGCGGTCGTCGACGTACTCGAGCACGAGATCGGCGGTCAGCGCATCGGTCGGCAGGAAGCGCAGGTCGACGCGCGCGCCGGTGGCATCGCGGTCGTTGAAATCGATTCCGGTCGAGAGCTGCGTCGCGTAGCCGTCGTCCTTGACGCGGTAGGCCGAGAACTTGGTCAGGAAACGGTCGGACAGCGGCAGGTCGACCGAGGCGCGTGCCTGCTTCAGGCCGAAGCGGCCGACGCCGGCCTCGACATAGCCCTTGGTCTCGGTGCCGGGCTTGCGCATCACGACGTTGATCGCACCGCCCGTGGTGTTGCGGCCGAAAAGCGTGCCCTGCGGGCCGCGCAGCACCTCGATGCGCTCCACGTCGAACATGCTGAAGTTGTTGTGGTTCTGGCGCGAGATATAGACGTCGTCGACATAGGTGCCGACCGGCACGTCGAAGGTTGCGATCGACTCGGCGTTGCCGATGCCGCGGATGTAGAGCGAGCTCGAGGTGCCGACGCCGACGTTGGCGTTGCCGGTCAGGTTCGGCACGTTGCGCACCAGGTCGTAAGTGTCGACGATGTTGCGCGCGGCGATCTGGTCGCCGGAGAACGCGCTGATCGCGATCGGCACGTCCTGCAGGCTCTGCTCGCGGCGCTGCGCCGTGACCGTGATCTCCTCGAGGCCGCCGGCGGACGGCGCGTCCTGCGCCGAGGCGTTGCCGGCAATTGCCGCAGCGACGGCCGCGGCCAGCAGGGATGCTGGCTGGTTCTTGTTCACTCGCACTTCTCCGTAATGGTTATGCCGTCCCCCTGGACGACTTCACTCTTCGACGATTTCGAGCAGTTCCCCGGCCGCGCCGCGCGCGGTGGCGGAGCGGCGTCCGCCGTAGGCGAGGCCGTCGTGGACGGCCGGCGGGGCGATGAAGGGGATCCGCAGCGCATCGAGGCTGCGCACACTGACCGTGGTGATCGCGACGCCGGGCGGCAGCTCGCCGGGGCGGCGCGGCCGCGCGGTCGCCGGCGGCGTATAACCGTCGAGCTCGAACAGGTTGCCCTGCTGGGCGAGGCGCATGGTCGTGAGCGGGGTACCGTGGTCGGGCGGCAGCCCCTGGGCGCGCTGCACGACACCGATCGGCGAGGGGCGGATCGCGCCGGCCGCGAGGCCGAACGAGCCCGAGTACCAGTCGACCATCGCCTGGATGTCCGGGCCGGCCAGCACCATGATGAACACGCGGCCGATCGGGCCACCCGGCGCAGGCAGCGGCGAGCGGCTGCGGTCGCCGGTCTCGCTGGTCAGGTACAGCACCTCGCCGGAACGCCCCTCGACCTGGAAGGCGCGGATGCTCGGATAGCCCTTGAGGTTCGCCGGTTCGCCGATGACTGCGAAGGGGCTGCCGCGGAAGCGCTCATAGGTCGCATCGGTGTCGTCGACGACGATCTCGATGCTGTTCCAGCCGTAGGTGGTCAACGGGCGATAGCCCTTGACCGCCGGCGTGCGCACGGCCCGGATGAAGACGTCGGGGTGGCTGTCCGAGCTCAGCAGCAGGTAGGGACGACCGGCCGCACGGGGCGCGTCCCAGCTCGCCGCGAGCGCAGGCGAAACCTTGCCGCGTTCGCGGACCGAGTAACCGAGCCAGCGGCGATAATCCTGCTCGACCTTGGCCAGATCGGGCGCCGCGATCGTCGCGACGCGGAAGCGCTGCAGCATCGGCTCGGCGCGCGCGGGCGCAGCCGTCAGAAGGATTGTTGCCATCGCGCCGCAGAATGACACAGCTGCTGCAGTGGGCGCAGCCAATGACGAGCGCCGACGGCAGGGCGACGGTGCACGACGAAAAAGCCCAGAGATCGCGAGGTCGGATAGCATTGTCCGGACATACTATCAGTATAATGTTTCCTCATACAACGACGCGGGGGGCGCCGGACAATGGCCAGTAGTGGCGCGGATGAGACAACCTGGCCCAATCCCCGCTATGCCTGGTTCGTGGTCTTCCTGCTGGTGCTCGCCTATGCGATCGGGGTCGTCGACCGCATCGTCATCGGTCTGCTGACCCAGCCGATCAAGGCCGATCTCGGCCTCAGCGACACGGAGCTCGGGGTCATCCAGGGGTTCGCGTTCAGCCTGTTCTACGCGATGTTCGCGCTGCCGGTGGGTCTGCTCGTCGACCGCTGGAGGCGCGTGCCGGTGCTCTGGGCTGGGGTGCTGATCTGGAGCCTCGCGACGGTGTTCTGCGGGCTGGCGGGCTCGTTCGCGATGCTGTTCCTGGCCCGCGTCTTCGTCGGTGCCGGCGAGTCGACGACCACGCCGGCTTCCTCGTCGGTCATCGCCGACTACTTCCCGCCGGCGCAGCGTGCCAAGGCCTACGGCGTATTCGCGATGGGCGGCTCGCTCGGCATCGGCATCGCCTACCTGCTCGGCAGCATCGCGATCCAGGTGGCCGCCGGCATCAGGGGCTGGCTGCCCGCGGTGTTCGGCGGGTTCCGCGAGTGGCAGATCGTGTTCTTCGTGATCGGCGCGCCGGGCATCCTGCTGGCGCTGGCGATGGCACTCGCGATCCGCGAACCGCTGCGCCGCGGCGCCGCGCCGACCACCGAGAGGATCTCGCTCCTGCCGCTGTGGCGCGAGATGCGCACCAACCGTCTCGCGCTGGTGACGATCATGCTCGGCACGATCATGAACGTCATGATCGTCAACGCCCAGCTCGCCTGGTTCCCGACGCTGTTCTTCCGCGTCCACGAGTGGACGCCGGCGCGCGTGGGCAATGCGCTCGCGCTGGTGGGCGTGCCTTTCGGTCTCTTCAGCGCGATCACCGCCGGCTGGGTGCTGTCGTGGCTCGCGAAACGCGGCCGCGACGACGGCCCGGTGCTGGTCATGGGGCTGCAGTGCGTCGCCTGGGCGGTATTCGGCACCGCCAAGTCGCTCGCGCCGACGCCGCAGCTCGCGCTCGCCGGTCACGTGATGACCTCGCTGTTCGCGACCTGGGCCGTGACCTCGGCGCTGACGGCACTGAACCAGATCACGCCGAACCGGCTGCGCGGCCAGGTGGTCGCGGTCTATACGCTGCTGACCGCGTTCGTCGGCGTCGCGCTCGGCTCGGTCGCCGTGGGTGTGCTGAACGACCACGTCTTCACCGATCCGGAAGGTGTCGCGCCGAGCCTCGCGCTGGTCTGCTTCACGGGCGGGCTGACCGGCATCGCGCTGCTCAGCTATGGCCGCGGCGCCTATCTTGCCGCCGTGACCCGCGGCCGCGGCTTCGCCGACGCGACCTGAGGCAGGCGTCGCCAGACGGCGACGCTCCGGCTGCTGCGCGACCGCGGGCGCCGGGGCGCAGCGTCATGCGCGCACAAGCGGCCGCGCACGACGTAGACTTCGGACCCGAGGCGGGCACGGCCGCGCAGGCGGTCGGGGTTTGCCGGAAAGTGTGATGTCCGTAGCCTCGCCGCAGTGGCGCGGCGGCGGACTCGGGGGTACACAGGCAACTCCCACGGCTCGACAACCACTGAGGATCCAAGAAATGGCGATCTGGAAAGACCAGAGCACGGCTCCCGCTGCCGCACCCGAACGCATCACGCCCGCGGCGACGCCCGCGCCCGCCCCTCCGGCGGCCGAGCCGCCATCACCGTCCCCGTCCCCGGCCGCGCCGCGCGCCACGGTGCGTGCCGTCGAGCGCGAGTCGGTGATCGCGCCGGAGCTGACCATCGAGGGCAAGATCGAGGGTTCTGGCAACGTCCGCATCGCCGGCAAGTTCAAGGGCGACGTCAACGTCAACGGGAACCTGACGATCGAGACCAACGCCTCGCTGACCGGCCAAGTCACCGCCAAGGTGATCACGATCGCGGGCGAGCTCAACGGCAACATCCTCAATGCCGAGAAGGTCGACCTGCTCGAGTCCGGCGTCGTCAACGGCGACATCAAGGCCGGCACGCTCACCGTCGCCGCCGGTTCGCGCATGCGCGGCCAGGTGGACTTCGGCTGGAAGGACAAGGGCTGACCAAAGGCCTGGGCGATGGCACTACCGCGCGGGTCCGGGGAAACTCGCCAATGTCCGCACTGCAAGGCGACGATCCTTGCCAGCGCGGTAGTGTGCCCGGGCTGCAACGGTCACCTCCGTTTCGGCCCGGCCACCGGTGCGGTCGCGAGCGCGCTCAAGCCCGCGACCGTCACCGCGTTCCGGATCGAGGGCAGCTTCGACAATCCCGCGCCCGGCACGCCGCGCGAGTACTCGGTCGTGGTCGAGATCCGCAACCAGCGCGGCGAGATCGTCGACAAGAAGGTCATCGGCGTCGGCGTGCTTGGTCCGGGTGACGAGCGCATCGTTACGCTGACCGTCGACATGGCGGCCAATCCGGCGCGCGACCGGCCGCCGCCGCGGCGCAACTGACGCTTTTGCCGGCGCGCGCTGGCTGCCGGCGTGCGTTCCACCCGCCTCGGTACGGCGCGCCGTATGCCGAGCCTGCCTGCCAGGACCGCCGGCCGCCAGAAGCGCGTTTCACTCGCCTCGACACGTACGGCGCCGGTTCGGAGGTCGAACGCCGCGCGATTTTCAGGCCCGCCGGGGCCGCGGAGCGCCCATGCCGCACGACCAGAATGGCCGTCACTCGAACGTGAAAGGAATCCGACCGTGTCGCTGACCAAGCCCGTGATCATCGCCGGAGCCGGCCCCGTCGGCTGCGTGGCGGCGCTGCGCCTCGCACAGGCCGGCATTCCCGTCCGCCTGCTCGAGGCCGCGAAGGACCTGCCGGAGACGCTGCGCGCCTCGACCTTCCATCCGCCGTCGCTCGACATGATCGAGGAGCTCGGTCTCGATGCAGCGCTGATCGCCCAGGGCCTGATCTGCGACCGCTACCAGTACCGCGACCGCCGCACCGGCGAGATCGCCGAGTTCGACCTCGGCGTGCTCGCGGGCGACACGCGTCATCCCTACCGGCTGCAGGCGGAGCAGTGGAAGCTCGTGCACCTGGTCTGGAAGGTGCTGCGGGAGAAGCACGCGAAGCTCGCCGAGTGCCACCTGAACCACTCGGTCAAGGGTGTGCACCAGACCGGGGACGGCGTCGAGGTGCTGGCCTGGGAGAACGGCCAGGAGAGACTGCTCGAGGGTTCCTACCTGATCGCCGCCGACGGCGCCGACAGCACGGTGCGCAAGGCCTGCGCGATCCCGTTCGAGGGCTTCACCTATCCGGAGCGCTTCCTGGTCGCCTCGACGACCTTCGCGCTCGAGACCAAGTTCGAGCGGCTCGCGCTGGTGAACTACGTCTCCGATCCCGAGGAGTGGCTGGTGCTGCTGCGCGCGCCGTCGATGTGGCGCGTGCTGATCCCGACCGATCCGAAGATCGAGGACGACGCGCTGTTCCTCTCCGACCGCTGGATCCAGGATCGCCTGCACCACATGGCGCCCCACGACGCGGACTACGAGATCGATCATCGCACGATCTACCGCGTGCACCAGCGCGTCGCCGAAACCTGGCGGCGCGGCCGCGTGCTGCTCGCCGGCGATGCGGCGCACCTCAACAACCCGCTCGGCGGCATGGGCATGAACGGCGGCATCCACGACGCCTGGAACCTCTGCGACAAGCTGATCCGCATCCACGACGGCGCCGAGCCCGGCCCGCTGCTCGACCTCTACGACCGCCAGCGCCGCGGCATCTGCACCCAGTTCGTCCAACAGCACACCATCAACAACAAGAAGCTGATGGAGTCGAAGGATCCGGGCATCCAGCAGAAGCGCCAGGCGGACTACATGCGTCAGGCGGCCGATCCGCAGCTCGCGCGCCAGTTCCTGCTGCGCACCTCGATGATCCAGAGTCTGCGCGACGAAACCGCGATCCGCTGAGCGGGCGACTCACCGGCACGGTCGACGATCGACGGTCGCGGCCGATGTCCGCATCGCGGTGATGCCGGCGCCGCATGAGCGGGGCAGGCGCGTGCGGCGCGGTGCAGTGCGAGAGCATCGCGGCAGAGCCGGGCATCGAACGCCGCAGGCGTGCGCGGCGCAGCCTGCCTCAGTGTCCGGCGAATTCCACGAGCGTGCGCACCGGCACGCCGAGTGCGGCGATGCGGCCGGCGCCGCCGAGATCCGGCAGGTCGATCACGAAGCAGGCGGCGACGACTTCGGCGCCGATGCTGCGCAGCAGGCCGATCGCCGCGGTCGCCGTGCCGCCGGTCGCGATCAGGTCATCGGCCAGGATCACCCGCTCGCCGGGGCGCACGGCGTCGCGGTGCACCTCCATCTCGTCGACGCCGTATTCGAGCGAGTAGGCGATGCGCACGGTCTCGTGCGGCAGCTTGCCCTTCTTGCGCACCGGGATGAAGCCGGACGAAAGCTGGTGCGCCATGGCGCCGCCGAGGATGAAGCCGCGCGCTTCGACGCCCGCGACCTTGTCGATGCGCTGGCCGGCCCAGGGCTGGACGAGCTGGTCGACCGCGGCGCGGAACGCGCGGGCGTCGCCGAGCAGGGTGGTGATGTCACGGAACTGGACGCCCGGCCGGGGATAGTCGGAAATCGTGCGTATGGCGTCGCGCAGCATGGCGCGAACGATAGCATGCGGGTCGCGGCTCCGATCCGCGGCCGCGCGGGCGAACGCGCCGCAGGCGCATGCGATCATGCGCAGCGAAACGGGGTGGAGAGGGCCGGGTGGTGACGAGCCAGAGATCACAGGCCCGCGAACGGGCGGCGACCATGTACATGATCAGAGCCTTCGACGGATGCGGATCCATGCGGCGCGGAGCAACCGCAGGCGCGTTCAAGGTCGCCACCGCCGCAGCAGTCATGGTCACGGCCGCGATTGCGATCTCTGCGTCGCCCCTCGCGGCTGCTGCGGATGCGGTCCGCGTCTCTCCGGCAGAGCCTGTCGTGCAGGCCGCACCGGCACAGACCCCGCTGGCGCCGGTTTCGCCGGCGCACGTCGCTCCGGCACCGGGCGACGTCTCGCGCGAGCAGCTCCATGCCCTGTTGTGGATGCAGGCCTCGGCTGAGTACCGCGCGCTCGCGGCCCAGACCTGGCGGCTCGCGACCGAGCGCCTGCCGGCGCTCGCGGCGCCGGGCAGCGCTGCCCTCGAACAGGCCGGCATGGATCCGCAGCGGCTCGCTTCGCTGCCGACAGCCGTGATCGTCGATCTCGACGAGACCGTGCTCGACAACACCTACTACCAGGCGCGGATGACGCGCGAGCGTCGCGACTACGACGATCCGAGCTGGAACGCGTGGATCGAGGAGGCGGCGGCCACCGCTGTGCCGGGCGCGGTCGAGTTCCTGCGCGCAGCCGCGGCCGCGGGCCACCGCGTCTTCTATGTGACCAACCGCGAATGCCAGCCCGCAGGTGCCGACGCCTGTCCGCAGAAGGCTGCGACGGCACGCAATCTGCGTGCGCTCGGGCTGCCGTTTGCCGACGACCCGGAGGCGCTGCTGTTGCGCGGCGAGCGTGCCGAGTGGCGTGGTTCCGACAAGAGCGTGCGCCGCGCCTGGCTCGGCGAGCGCTACCGCATCGTCTTGCTCGGCGGCGACGACCTGCGCGATTTCGTCGACCGCCCCGTCTACGAGGCGCGGCGCGACGAGCTCGCGCCGCTGTTCGGCACGCGCTGGTTCCTGCTGCCGAACCCGATGTACGGCTCCTGGGAGCGCGCACTCGCCGGCTCGGTCTGTGCGCCGCAGTCCACGCCCGAGGCCTGCGCGCAGCGCGTCGTCGACACCAAGTACGCGCTGCTCGAGCCGACGCCGCCGCCGCTGGCGCTGCCCGGCGCGAAGGACTGGGACGCCGTGCACCGGCGCCTGCGGCTCGCGACCTGGAACATCGAATATCTCGTCGAGCCCTCGACCCATGCCGCGCTCGCCGCGCAGTGCGTCGCCGACGGTGACCCGGTGCCGGGCGCGCTGCGGGCGCTGCCCTGCGCGGTCGTGCCGCGCCTGGCGCGGGACGAGGCGGATTTTGCGGCGCTGCGCCGCCATGCCGCGCGGCTCGACGCGGACGTCGTCGCGCTGCAGGAAGTCGACGGCCCGGCGGCCGCGGCACGCGTCTTTCCCGGCTACGAGTTCTGCTTCAGCGCGCGGCCGAACGTGCAGAAGAACGGCTTCGCGATCCGCCGCGGGCTGCCGTTCCGCTGCGAGGCCGAATACCTGCCGCTGTCGCTCGACGACCGCCAGCGGCGCGGTGTGGTCGTGACGCTGTTCCCGGGCGGTGCCGACGAGATGACGCTGCTCGGCGTGCACCTCGAGCCCGGTTGTCCCGCGGGCCCGATCGGCGATGCGGCGAGACCTGCCTGCGCGACTCTCGCCGCCCAGGTGCCGGCGCTCGAGGCCTGGATCGACGCGCAGGCGCGTGCCGGCCGCCGCTTCGCGGTGCTCGGCGATTTCAATCGCCGCATGCCGCTGGAGCGTGGGCCGGCCCGCGATCGCGATGGCCGTCTCGTGAACCTCTGGTCCGAGATCGACGACCGCGACCCGTCCGGCGCCGACCTGTTCCGCGTCAGCGAAAAGCTGCCGTTCCGCAAGTGTGCCGCCGGCGACGAGCACGACGGCTACGTCGACGACATCGTACTCGGGCGCGAGCTGGCGTCGCGAGTCGTCCGCAACGGCTATCTGCGCCTGACCTACGATTCTGCGGAATCGCAGGCGCGGCGGCTGTCGGACCACTGCCCCGTGGGCGTGGATCTCGCGCTGCGCTGAGCCGCGGTGGGCGGGCCGGAGAGTTCAGCCGGCGACGAGGCCCACGCCCGATGCGCGACGGGACGCGATAGAGTGCCGGCGCGGTCGGATGCTGCGCAGGAGGATGGATCGATGGCGGGCAACGGTACCGGTGCTGGTACTCACACGGCCAACGATGCGGGCGAACATCAGGATCGAGGCCCGAGGCCGAATCCGAGCCTGAGCTCGATCCAGAGCCAGAGCTCAACTCAAAGCCTGAGCCTGAGCTCAACCCAGAGTCTGAGCTCAACCCGGAGTGAGAGCCAAGGCCAGGGCGGCACTCAGGGCACGGATCGCGTCCTCATGGTCCGCCCGGCCAGCTTCGGCTTCAATGCGGATGCCGCCGCGACCAATCGCCTGCAGCAACGGCCGCAGGTCGGCGCGCAGGACGTCCAGGCCCTCGCGCTGGCGGAGTTCGAGGCGCTGCGCGCCGCGCTGGTCGCCGAAGGTGTGCGTGTCTGTGTCGCCGACGACACGCCCGCGCCGCCCAAGCCCGACGCGGTGTTCCCGAACAACTGGGTCAGCTTCCATGCCGATGGCACGGTCGTGCTCTATCCGCTGCAGCCGCCGAGCCGACGGCCGGAGCGGCGCGAGGCGATCGTCGAGCAGGCCTGCCGCGAGCTCGGCTACCCGCTGCGCCGGCGGCTCGACCTCGCCGTCCACGAGCACGACGGTCGCTTTCTCGAAGGTACCGGCAGTCTGGTGCTCGATCCGCGGCAGCGGCGTGCCTACGCCTGCCTCTCGCCGCGCACCGACCTGTCGCTGCTGCACGAGTGGTGCGCGCTGCTCGACTACGAGCCGGTTGCGTTCCGCGCCACCGATGCGCACGGTCTGCCCTGGTACCACACCAACGTCATGATGTGCATCGGCACAGCGTTCGCGCTGGTCGCCGCCGAGTCCATCGCGCCGCAGGATCGCGAGCGCGTGCTGGACAGTCTCGCCGCCTCGGGCCGCGAGCTCATCGAGATCGATCGCGCCGCCGTCGGCGGCTTCGCCGGCAACCTGCTCGAGCTCTCGGCCTGGGACGAGGCGCTCGGCGACGTGCGCGTGCTGGTGATGTCGGCCCGCGCGCGCCGTGTGCTCGACGGTGCGGCCTGGCAACGTCTCTCGGCCTGCGTCGACAGCGTGCTGGCGGTGCCGGTGCCGACCATCGAGACGGTCGGCGGCGGCGGCGTGCGCTGCATGCTCGCCGAGGTCGGCGCGGGCTGAAACACGTCGCTTGCACGGTCACAGCGAGCGCGAGCCATATGCTCGCCGAACTCGGCGCGGGCTGAAACAATCGCGTGTGCGGTCGCGATGAGTGCGAGCTGCTGGCTCGTTGCAGTCGGCGCGGGCGGAATGCCGGTGCCCGGCAGCAGTGAAGGCGTTGCCGGGCCTCGCCGGGCGGGCGCGGCCGCGCGCGACTCGTTAAGCTTGCGACCACGATGGACCTGCTCCTGCGCCTGCTCGGCGCCTATCTCCTCGGTTCGATCAATGGTGCGCTCGTCGTCGGCCGACTGGCCGGCGGCGTCGACATCCGCACCCAGGGCAGCGGCAATGCCGGCGGCACGAATGCGCTGCGCACCCAGGGCGCGAAATTCGCGCTCGCGGTGATCGTCATCGACATCCTCAAGGGCTGGCTGGCGGCTGCCTGGCTCGGCACGCTGCCGGCGCTGGCGCCGTCGGCGCCGGCGAGCGCAGCGGCGACGCTCGCCTGGTCGCCGGCGGCCTGCGCGTTCGCCGCGATCCTCGGCCACGTCTGGCCGGTGTTCCACGGCTTCCGTGGCGGCAAGGGTGTCGCCACCCTGGTCGGCGCCGTCGCCGGTCTCGTGCCGGGCCAGCTCGCGGCGGTGCTCGGCGTTTGGCTGCTCATGATGCTGCTGTTCGGCTTCGTGGGCCTCGCCTCGATCGTCGCCGTCGCGGCGCTGCCGGTGCTGGTGCTGCTGCGTCCGCCATCCGGCGGCGCCGTGCTGCCGCTGGTGGCTTTCGGCGTCGCCTGCGCGCTGCTCGTCGCCTGGACCCATCGCGGCAACCTGCGGCGCATGCACGCCGGCACCGAGCCACGCTCGCGACGGCTATGGCTGCTCGGGCGGCTGCGCGGCGGGACGCGGACGTGAGCGGTGCCGAGTCGGGCCTGCATGACGAGGAGACGGGGATCGTGGCCAAGGGCAGGATGAACGAATGAATGCAGGTTCGTCGGGCCCGCGCGACGCAGGCGCGAGTTCGCCGGGTACGTCGCCGGCCGCGTCGCCCGCGCAGCGCACGTTCGCGGCGCTGGCCGACGGCGAGCTGCATTCCGGCGAGTCGCTGGCCGCGGCCGCGGGCGTCACGCGCAGCGCCGTCTGGAAGTCGATCGAGGCGCTGCGCGAGCTCGGCCTGCGGATCGAGGCCGGCACCCATCGCGGCTACCGGCTCGCGCATCCGAGCGAGGCGCTGGATGCCGCGGCGATCCGCCGCGCCGTCGACCCGGCATTGCAGCCGGCGCTGCGCACGCTCGAGGTCGAGTGGACGCTGCCCTCGAGCAACGCTGCGCTGCTCGCGCGTGCGCCGCCGCCGCCCGGCACCTGCGACGTGCTGTTCGTCGAACACCAGACCGCGGGCCGCGGCCGTCGTGGCCGCGGCTGGCTCGCGCCGCTCGGCGGCAGCCTCGCGCTGTCGCTGGCCGCGAGCTTCGACCCGCTGCCGCGTGATCTCGCCTCGCTGTCGCTGGTCGTCGGCCTCTGCACGCTGCGTGCGCTGGCCCGCTGCGGTGCCCGCGGCCTGCGGCTCAAGTGGCCCAACGACCTCGTCACCGGGGCCGGCAAGGTCGGTGGCATCCTCATCGAGCTGCGCGCCGAGGCGGGCGGGCCGGCTCAGGTCGTGATCGGCGTCGGGCTGAACCTGCGGCTCGACGCCGAAGTGCAGGCCGCAGTCGCCGCGACCGGCACTTCGGCCGTGGATCTCGCCTCGACGGGCGTCGATCCTGCGGCGCGCAACGCCATCGCCGGCGCACTGCTCGACGAATACCTGCGCGGCATCGCCCGCTTCACCGCCGAGGGTTTCGCGCCGTTCGCCGCCGAATGGCAAGCGGCCGATGCGCTGCGCGACCTGCCGGTGCGGGTCAGCGGCGCGGGCGCGGAGCTCGTCGGCATCGCCCGCGGCATCGATGCCGCGGGCGCGCTGCGCCTCGAGCTCGCCGATGGACGGCTCCTGCCCGTCGTCTCCGGCGAGGTTTCGGTGCGAGCAGTGGGCGCAGCATGACCGCGCGCCTGCTGATCGACGTCGGCAACACGCGCATCAAGTGGGCGCGGCTGCGCGGCGGGCGGCTCGGGCGCATGCAGGCCGCGGCGCACGACGGCTGGCGTGCCGCCGACTACCGGCGCGCGCTCGCGACTGCGCTGCGCGGCGTCGCGGCCATCGACGTCGTCAGCGTCGCCGGCGAGCGCGCCGATCGCGAACTGGCGCGGGCGATCGTCGCACACTGCGGCCTCGCGCCACGCTTCGTCGCCGCGACGCGCACCGCTGCCGGCGTCACCAATGGCTATCGCGAGATCTGGCGGCTCGGCATCGACCGCTGGGTCGCCGCGATCGGCGGCTGGCATGCGCCGGCGCGCCGTGGCCGTCCGGTCTGCGTGGTCGACGTCGGCACCGCGACCACGATCGATCTGGTCGACGCACGCGGCCGGCACCGAGGTGGCGCGATCGTCCCGGGCCCGGCCCTGATGGTGTCGAGTCTGCTGCGCGGCACGCGCGGCATCCAGCGCCGCGCGGCCGGCGCCGGGGCTGCCGTGCCACGCGCGCCGTTCGCGCGCTCGACCCGTGCGGCGCTGGAGGCGGGTGCGCACCACGCCGTGGCCGCGCTGGTCGACCGCGCCGCCGCCGCGGCGTACCGGTCCACCGGCCGCAGGCCGCTGCTGCTGCTGACCGGCGGCGCTGCGCCGGCGGTCGCGCGCCACGTGGCGAGCCCGCATTCCGTGATCCCCGACCTGGTCCTGCGCGGTCTCGCCGCGCTGGCCGATCCACTACCCTAGAATCGCCGCTCATGCGCATCGCATTCCTCGGGCTCCTGCTCGCCAATCTGGTTGCTTTCGGCTGGTCGCAGTGGCTCGCGCCCGGCCCCACATCTTCGCCGGCAGCGGTCAGGCCGTCGTCGGGCTCCGGCCCGGCTCGCATCCTGCTGGCGAACGAACGGCCGGCAACGTCGCCTGCGGCCGGGACGGTGTCCGACATGGCTGCCATCACGGCCGCGACCACGGCGGCAGCCACGGTCACGGCTGCAGGCGCGGCCGTCGTCGCGGCGGCCGGCCCTGCGGGCGTCGCGGGCACCACGCCGGCCGGCCTGTCCGCCGCGCCGACCGGCGCGGGTCTGGCGATCGCCGCCCTGTCGGCGCCGGTGCCGCTGCCGACAGCGGCCCGCCGCTGCGCCTCGATGGGGCCGTTCAGCGACGCCGAAGGGCTCGCGCAGGTCACGGCGATGCTGCAGCAGGACGGCTATGCGCCGCGACAGCGCACCGCGAACGGCGCCGTGGTCGACAGCTACATCGTCGTGATCCGCCAGCTTCGCAACGAGGCCGACCAGGCGCGGGTCGTCGCCCGCCTGAATCGCGGCGGGCTCGACGACGCCTTCGCGATCCCGAAGCTCGACGACGGCCACGCGGTTTCGGTCGGGCTGTTCAGCCAGGCACGGCGCGCCGAGCGCCGCGTGCTGGCTGTCGGCAAGATGGGCTTCAAGGCCGAGATCGTCGAGCGCACGCGACCTGGCAAGGTCTACTGGCTCGACTTCGACCTCAAGACGCCGGCCGCGGGCAGCGCCGACCCGTTCGCAGCCGCCAGTGCCGATCCCGCGCAGAAGTGGCAGGTCGTGCCATGTCCGGCCCCCGGAGCCCTCGGCTAGAATCCGTGTCAGGCTCGCCGGGTTAGCACAGCGGTAGTGCAGCGGTTTTGTAAACCGTTGGTCGGGGGTTCAAATCCCTCACCCGGCACCACGCTATAACTCGCTGAATATCCGCCGGTTTTCCGTCATATCGCCAAGGTGGATTGCTGCCCGAAAGGTGCCGGTATTGGCACTTTCTTGGGCACTGGGGTAGTGTTTCACACGCGAGCTGCGTTTCTAAGCGGCTCGCACCGGCGCGGCAACGCTGGTGGAGCCTGACCACAGAAGCCTGAACAGGAGGCGACCGTGGCTAATGTCGAAGAATACCGGACTCGTGGCGACAAGGGCCCCAAGCGCTACGTCGCGCGCATCCGTCTGAAGGGCTTCAAGCCGACCAGCAAGACGTTCCCGAGCCGCGCCGAGGCCGAGGCCTGGGCGACGACGTTCGAGGCGGAGCTGAAGGGCATCCGTGCGCGAACGGGTGTCCACGCGGCGACCGATGCGACCGCGATCACCATCCGGCAACTGATCGAGCGGTTTCTGGCCGATCCCGTCGTAAGCCAACTGCGCTGGCACGGCGAGCTGTCGGACCTGCTGGCGGCATGGGCCGACGAGTACGGTGGCGTCAAGGTTCGCCAGTTCGGCCGCATCCACGTCGAGGCGATGCGGGACAGGCTGCTCGCCACGCGGATTCGCCCAGTCACACGGCCGACGAAGAAGAAAAAGCCTGCGCCGATTGCCTCTCTCGAGGGGGCGCCGGCCGTTAAGCCCGAGCCGGAGAAGAAGCCCAAGACGATGAGCCCGGCGAGGGTCAACCGCTACATCGCGGCGATGCGTCGCACTTGGACATGGGGGATCGTCAAGGGTTACGTCCTGCCGTCGCAGCCGTGGCCGCCGGAAGTGATGCTGTCGGAGCCGAAGCCGAAGCCGGTCTATGCCGAGGGGGACGAAATCGCGGCGATGTTCTCGGCGTGCGATGCGGTCGCGCCGGAGCTGGGGTCGCTGGTCCGGTTCCTGGTCGGCACCGGCTGCCGGCTGACCGATGCGCTGAACGTCACATGGCGCGACGTGGACGAGAAGGGCGGCGACGTGGCCGTGCGCGGGCAGAAGACCGATCACCCGCTGCGCGTCGCCATGCTGGCGCCGGCCCGTGACGCGATCGCGAGGGCGAAGTCGGTCCGCAACGTCTCGGGTCGCGTGTTCTGGCAGTACGCGACCGCGACGAGCCCGCAGTGGCATTGGACGAAGGCGAAGCGCGCGTTCCCCGAGCAGATGAAGGGCTGGCGGCTGCACGACTGCCGACACCTCTGCGCAAGTCTGCTCGCCGCAAGCGGCGCTTCTCCAGTCGAACTGGCTGCGCAGTTGGGGCATTCGACACTCCAGATGGTGCAGCGTTACGCCCACGTCCGCGGCGGGCACCGTGGGGCTGCGCACGACAAGGTCGACAAGGCTTTTGGTCGCCGATGACCGTTGCCGATAAGAACTGGATATCCCTCGGAGACGCTGCGCTGCGGGTCTATCGGCGGTTGTTCGCCGATCGTGAGCAGCGAAGCACGGTCGACAAGATCCGCAAGCGCATCCGGTACGCCGTGCAGCACGAGACACTGCAACCGGCGAATCGAGACGGGCGCGAGGGCTTCACGATCCAGGAGTTCACGAGGTGGGCTGCCGGCCCGTATCCCGGCGCGATAGGTGGAGTCGTCCCGGTTCGTGGAGCCGTGCGCCTCGCCTTCAAAGTGCGAGGCCGGCTTACTGCGCGCGTTTTGCCGCCTGAACTCGTCACCCCGCCGGAAGACCCAAAGCAAGCGCATGACCTGGCGCTGCGGTACTGGAGAAACGGCGAGGATGCTCGGGAGGCTCTAGAGACTGCCCGCTCCGTCATCGCATCTCGTGATGCGGAACTCGCCAATTACCGACAGCGCGACGCACAGCGGCGGGCGCGCGCGCAGGAATCTGGCAAGAAGGGCGGCCGCCCGAGAATCCGTGTCGAGAAAATCGGAAAGCCTTCCTAACCGAGATTCTCGACACAAAATGGCGGGGCTGTGAGCAATTGAAGGAGCCACAGCAATGCCTGAAAGCCGGTCTAGGCAGACGGACGCTCCGCACGTCGAAGGACTACCGCATTCCTGGTGTCTCGCCACGTGGCCCGAGTCCGTCTTTCCCAACGACGCAAAGCGCGCCCGGTGGATTCTCCGAAGCTACCGCAATGAGTTGATCGCCGCGGGCGCACTGTCTCGCGTCGGCAAGACCCTGTTGGTAGTGGGGAAGGGTTACGGGCGCTTCCTCGCGAAGCGCGCGGCATGCGTCGATTCGTTCCAGTCGAACAACCCTCGGATGCGCACGGACGGCGATTCCTTCGCCGAGCCGCCCCTTTCTGTCGCTTGAAGAATTTCGCCCCGCATGCGCGTGCGGTTTCCTGGCGGGAGCGCAGCGTGCAGAGGCGGGGCGGGAGCAGCCCATGAAGAATACCCACGCGGCCGTGCGCCGCAAAGATCTCCCACCTACCCGCGCCGACCTCGAAGCACGCCGACGTCGTGACCTCGCGCGGCTCGAGCTCGCCTGGCGGCGACTGACCGCACCCGGCGCCGAGCATGTCGCGGTACTCGCCGGCATCGTGGTGCAGCGGATGGCGCCGTGATGCGCGCCATGACGCGCGGCGCGGCGATCAACGCGAAGTGTCGCGACTGCATCCACGACCCCGCGGCGCCGGGAACCTGGCGCGAACAGGTGGCGCAGTGCTCGGCCCTCCGCTGTCCGCTGTGGACATACCGTCCAGCACCCTCCGGCGGCCCGTTCGCGAACCCGCCGAGGGACCCCGCCACCGTCACCCGCGAATGGCTGCAAGCGCCCCTCGGATGCGCTGTGCACGCTATCGGCGGCACATTGCCTGCCGGTCCCGCTACTACCCCACAGGCCGCCCCCAGCGCGGCCGTGGCGCGCGAGGTGCGGCAGTGAAGCCCGCCGATCTGGCGGTACTCCCGATCGGCTCGCACCGGGTGCGCTGCGAGCACTGCGGCAAGGGACCGACCGACAAGACACTCGGCGTCACGGTCGAGCACGACGGCGCGGTGTTTCACTGCTTCCGCTGCGGCCTGGCTGGCTCGCATCACCACGACCGTGAAGTGATCCGGCACGCGCCGATCCGCACCCCGTCGGTCACGCCGAAGCTCGAATGGAGCACGCTCGCCGAAAGCATTTGGCAGCGGACGCAAGCGCTGCGCGGAACGCTCGGCGAGGTGTACTTGCAGCATCGCGGCTGCGCACTGCCGCCGCGCGACAGTCATCTACGCTACCTGCCGCCCGATGATCGACATCCGCCGACGCTCTGCGCCGCCATCACGGATGCCCGCACCGGAAAGCCGTTGTCGTTGCACTTCACGCGGCTTGCCGCCGATGGTCGTGGCAAGGTCGGCACCGACTTCGACAAGCTTCTGCTGAAGGGGCACCGCAAGGCCGGCGGCGTCATCCGCCTGTGGCCGAACGAGGCGGTCGCCACGGGCCTCTGCATCGCCGAGGGTATCGAGACGGCCTTGGCGGCGGCGCACGCCTATGAACCCGTCTGGGCCTGCGTGGATGCGAGCAACCTCGAGGCGTTCCCGGTGCTCGATGGCATCGAGTGCCTGGTCATCGTCGCCGACCATGACGAGCGTGGTTTGGGAGCCGCGGCGAAGGTCGGACAGCGGTGGGCCGATGCCGGCCGCGAGACATCGATTACGACGCCTGACGCGACGGGAACCGACCTTGCCGACTTGGCGGTGGCTTCATGAATGCCGGCCGCAAGGCGATCGAAAGCGCGCTTGCCGGCGCGGTGAAGGTCACGCCGAAGAACGGCAGCGGGTCCGTACTGGACCGAATGACGATCACGACCGCTGCCGCCCTCACTGAACAGGAGTTCTCGCCCGTGCGCTATCTGACCGAGGAACGAATCCCGCGCGGCTTGGTGCTGCTGGTGGCGCGGCCGAAGATGAAGAAGTCATGGTTGGCGTTGCAGGCGATGGTGGCGTGCGTCAGTGGCGGCGACTTGCTTGGAAAGCCGACGGTCAAGGGCCGCGCGCTCGGCGTCATGCTCGAGGACAACGATCGTCGCATGAAGGTGCGGCTGCGATTCCTCGGCGTCGACCGGCTCGATCGCGAGTCCCGCGAACGCCTGCACCTGGTCTATGCCTGGCCGAAAGGCGAGGACGGCGTGGCGGCGCTGCACGAATGGATGGACCGCTACCCCGATACCGGGATCATCGTCATCGACGTCCTGCAGCGTTTCCGCGGCGACCAGGACACCCGGAAAGGCGCCTACGCCCTCGACTATCAAGCGCTCGAATCCCTGCAGGCGCTCACGAAGAAGCACCCCGATCTGACAGTGCTGATTGTTCACCACGCCCGCAAAGGCGGTTCCGAGGTTCAGTCGGAGAAGGTCTCCGGGACATTCGGCATCGTCGGTGCGGCTGACGCCTACATCATCCTCGATAGCGGCACATTGCCCGGCACGATTCACGCGCACATCGACGGCCGCGACTGGGAACTGTGGGTCCATGACTTCGCCTGGGAGTGGGGTGAAAGCGGCTGGCGCCATCTTCGCGCCATCACGAGCGACGACCAGCTCACTGGAAAGCAGCGCGAATGGCTCGACTTCGTGCGCGCCGAGGAGCGCACCACGCCGAGCGATGCAGCCGGACATTTCGGCGTGACCCGCTCGGCCGCCTGCCAGCAGCTCACGAACCTCGAGCGGCGCGGCTTCCTCGGTTCGGATCACGGCGAGTACTTCGTTCAGGAGTGATGCAGGTGTACACCTTAACGCTTAACAGCCTTAACGGATGCCTCTCCAAGCCTCTCTCTGAATCAACGGGTACTTAATGGTTAAGGAAGATGATCATGGTTAAGGAGGTTAAGCGTTAAGTATGACAAGGCACCACAACAGCATCGGCGGACCCCTCGGTGTCGCTGAACTCGGCCGACTGCTCGGCGACCGTCGCGACATGGCCGACCAGCATCGCGACCCGGCCGCATGGGCGCTGCGCGATGCCACGGACCACGCGAGACGCAGCCTGGCGGCATTGCGGGCGATTGATGCCGGCGCGGTTCGTGGCGACACCCATGCCGCCATCGGCCGCTGTGGCGCGCTCCTGCGCGATCTCGTGGACGAGTTCGAGCGGATCGGCCGGCGGCTGTGAATCGCCCGCGGGTCTCATTCGGCCACAGACAGTGGGTGGCCATAGGCGCGCGGGCATCACTGCTAGCACAGACGGAGCAGTGGTGCCCGTCGCCACGCTAGGCGGTACTTGCCTCCCGTGACGGTTTTTTTAACGGTAGTTAATCGGTGCCTTTCGCAACGTGGCGAATCGCGGGCGCGCATGGTCGAGGCGTAGCTGCGACAATCTGGCGCGAACGCCCGGAAAGGCGAAAATCTATTGGCACTGCCATTGGCACTGGCGCTCTGAATTCGGCGATCCTCGGCCGTATTGGCACTCTCAGTGCCAATGAAAACAGGGGTTTCTAGGCGCCAGATTGAGGTTTTCGGCGGCAATTCAGATTTGTAAACCGTTGGTCGGGGGTTCAAATCCCTCACCCGGCACCATCCAGAGCCGAAGAAAATGAAGGAGCGCCGGTTACCCGGCGGCTCTCCGGAAGAGACCGGCGCGCGCTTCGTGCAGGAGCGCTGCCGCAGCCTCAGCGATGGCCGTGGGAATAGGCGTCCATCATCAGCCCGGTGCCGCCGCGCGACACGTGGGCGACGATCGCGGTGCGCCGGTGGATCTTGGTGATGGTGCCGAGGTTGATCGCGAACGACAGCTCGACCTGCTGGCCCTTGCGCAGGCCGAGGTTCGCGGTCTGGATGAAGACGCCGGTGGCGCTGAGGTTGACCGCGCGGCAGAGCTTTTTGCGCCCGCCGGGGATGGTGATGTACACGGTGGTGCGCGCACGGTGACGCGTGTGCAGGCGGCGCTCCACGTGCAGGGCCTCGTTCGACGGCGTGTTCTTGTTCATCGACTCCCCCTTAGCGATTCGATTATGCCGCGCCTCGCACGGCCGTCACCGGAGAGTCAACTTAATCAGTGTCGGACTGTGGCATGGCGAGATCCACGGCCACCGGGCAATGATCCGTCAACTTGTGACGCAGCGCTTCGCGCGGCTCGAAGGTGATGCGACGGAATGAGCCCGGCACGAGTCTTGCCGCGAGCGTGCGCGACAGCAGGATGTGGTCGCTGTAGCCGCTGAAGGTCTGGCCGGGGTGGCAGTTCACGAAGCGCCCGTGCTCGGCGGCGTTCACGAGATCCGCCTCGGGTGGATCGCCGTCGTCGATCTCGGCCCAGAGGCTGCGCGGTGCGCCGGCCGCGTTGCGGGCCGGGCCGGGGTCGCGCAGCAGCTCGCGGTTGAAGTCGCCGAGCACCGCGAACGGGCGCCCGGCCACGGCCTGGGCGTCGACCCAGCTCTCGAGGGCCGGCACCTGCCGCGCCAGGACTGCGCACTGCTCGCGGGGTGAATCGAGCGTGCGGCGGCCGCAGCCGGACTTGAGGTGCACGGCCAGCAGGCGGATCTCGCGTGCCGTATCCGGGAAGAGCACGAGCTCGGCGCCGCGGCGCACTCGGCCTTGCAGCGAGAGCTCGGTGAGATCCGGGCCGCAGCGGAAAGGCAGCCCCTCGCGCACCGCGAAGCCGAGGTTCTGCACGCCGGGGGCGCCGGTGAAGCAGAAGCGGTGCCGCCGGAACACACGGCGCGCGGCCGCGGGCCCGTCGACCTCCTGGATGGCGACGACGTCGGCGTCGAGCTCGCGTGCGTAGCGGGCGAGGGCCTCGAAGTCGGCCGTGGAGCGCTCGAGCTGCGCGGCAACGTCGCAGGGAATGCTGCGGCGGCGACCGCCCGGCGACGCACCCTGCGGCACACAGCTGCGCTTCAGCGCGAGGAAGCTCTCGGGAGCGACCAGCCACTCGAGATTCCAGGTGGCGAGGCGCAGCGTGGCCGCATCACGCGCGCCGGCCTCGGCGCCGCGGCCCGATGACGCGTGGCAGCCGGTGGCGAACAGGACAGCCAGAACGACGAGAACCAGTCTCATGGCAGCATTGTCCCGGTCGTTTCATGGGCCGGCAATCGCGTCATGCCGCGCGTACGCCCGGATTCTCGCGCGTGCTAGCCTTTAATAGATCGGATTTATTTTCTCGGGAGAGAAAATAGATCCGATCTGTCCATTTACCCGAGGAAGCGCTCATGGGCCTGGATGTGCTGGGTTACCGCCGTCTGTTCGGTGTGCTGGGGCCATCGACCAATACGACCGTGCAACCCGACTACGACGACATGCGGCCGCCGGGCGTCACCAACCACTACAGCCGTATCTACACGCCGAACGCCAAGGCGATCAGCAACGAGACCTTCTACGCCGGCACGATGAAGATCTCCGAGGGCGTGCTCGACGCCGTGCGCAGCGTCATGACCTGCGAGCCGGACTACCTCGTCATGGGCATGTCGGCGATCACCTTCTACGGCGGCGCCAAGGGCGCCGACGAGTTCATCGGCAGGGTCGAGAAGGAGGCGGGCGTCAGGGTGTCGGTCGGCTCGCACTCCTGCGCCGCGGCGCTCAAGGCCTACGGCGGAGTCAAGCGCATCGCCTTCCTGTCGCCGTACTATCCCGTCGCCAACGCCGAGGTGCGCGGCTATTTCAAGGACATGGGCTTCGAGACCGTGCGCGACGTGCCCATGCAGGCGCCTTCGTGGACCGGCATCGCGCAGATCACCGAGGCGCGCTGCCGCGAGGTGCTGCGCCAGCTCGAGGGGCCGGACGTCGACGCGATCGTGCAGGTCGGCACCAACCTCTCGATGGTGCGTCTGGCCGCCGCCGCCGAGCTCTGGCTCGACAAGCCGGTGATCGCGATCAACACCGCGACCTACTGGCACGCGCTGCGCGCCAACGGCATCCAGGACAAGATCCCGGGCTTCGGCCGGCTGCTCGCCGAGTTCTGACGGCCGAGGTGACGCGGGCCGGGTGCATCGCGCCCGGCCTGCAGGATCATCGCGTGCCGCGCAGCCGTCGCATCGGCCGCGTGGCAGACCGGCTCAACGGTTCCAGCAGAACTGGGCGTCCTTCGTGGCCCCGCCGGTGACGCCACGCTCGTTGCGCAAGTCCAGCGTCAGCGTCCGGCACTCGGCGTCTTCCGTCTGCCCGCCGAGCGGTACGGCATGCAGCTCGAAGTTCCCGGCTTCGAGCGTGTCGGCCTCGATCCGGTAATTGCCTTCGGGCAGCGTCCGCGGCAGCTCGTTCGCCGCCGCGCAATTCGCGTCGTCGTAGGCGTTGAAGCGCGTGAAGCAGCGCTCGAGCGCGCCGGCGGTCGCCAGCAGCGCGTTCTTGGCTTCGGTGCGCTGCGCGCGGATCACGTACGAGCGATAGGTGGGCACGGCGATCGTGCTGAGGATGCCGACCACGACCACGACGGTCAGCAGCTCCATCAGCGTGACGCCGTGCTGGCGCGCGCGGACGGGGCGCGTGGCACGCGATGTGGTCGCCAGTCCGATATGCATCGTCATCCTCCTGAGTCGCTCGGTCCGGGCGCCGGTCAGCGCAGCTGCCGCCAGGATTGCCGTCCATAGAAGCCCGGTGGCGCCTGGATGTTCTGCGTGCATGGTGCTCCGGGCCGACAGCCATCGTCTTCTTCGTCTTCCGGATCTTCGTCGCCTTCACCGCTGCCCTGCATCATCAGCACGTCGATGATGCCGTTGGTGACGATCGTGGGGCGCGTCGCGATGCCGTTCTCGAACTGCAGGCCGCTGGCCGTCTGCCGGGTCGTGCCGTCATCGTACTTGTCGTCGTTGCTGAATTCACCGTCGCCGTTCAGGTCGAAGGTGTTGGCGAGCTGGCCTCCGCTCAGCGCATCGAGGATCATGATGTAGCTGTCGCCGCCGTAGCCGCAGGGATCGGCGTTCGGCAGCAGCGTCGTGAACACGATGCGTTCGTCGCGCAGCACCGAGTCGGTCACCTGCATCTCGCCGCGGAACACGTTGCCCGGCGAGATCAGGTCGAGGTACCAGCCGCGGTTGGTGCCGATCGCGTTGTTCGAGGTTACGCGGATGCCGGATGCCTTGCCGTCGAGCGTCACGGTCGTCTCGACGTCGATCGTCTGCTGGGTGAGCTGTGCACGGCCGCTGATGAGGTCGGTCGAGGCGAGCGCGTTGTTGTCCTTGAGGCCGTAAAAGGTCTGCGTCGATAGGTTCTCTATCACGCGATCGGCCGGCTCCAGGAACTTGCCGGTACCGAAGTACACCATCAGGCCGTCGCCATAGGCGCCGCGGCCCACCTGCGGACGAGAGGTGATCGGCTGGTGCTTGTTCGAGGCATCGCGGGCCACGTAGAAGGGCAGCGGGTTCGACGAGGCGTCCTGGTAGGCGATCTTCCAGTCGGCTGGGTCGGTGCCGCGCAGGTCGAACTTCCAGAGGTTGCCGAACAGGTCGCCGGCATAGGCGAAATCCGCGACCGAGTCGCGGTCGATGTCGACCACGGCCGGCGAGGCCAGACCGTTCGGCCGTGACAGGTTGAGCGGGTCGGCGCCCATGCCGACGTTGGTGCTGAGCTTGCGCAGTAAGCTGCCGTTCTGGATGTCGACGATGTAGAGGACCGCATTGCCCGTGGTGCTGGTGCGGCCGTCGGTCACGGTGTTGTTGTAACCATTGCCGAAGATCGCGACCCACTTGCCGTTGGCGAGCTTGGTGATCACCGGCTTGCTGACCGTATAACCGAGGTCCACGTCCTGGGCGTCGGTGAACTCCCAGAGATACTTGCTGGCGACGTCGGCCTGGCTGGTCGCGACCGGGCTCGTCACGTCCATCGCGAACAGGCCCTGTCCGCCTTGGCCGAGGCTGGTCACGAGTACGGTCTTCCAAGAGCTGCCCCAGAACACGTCGCCCACGGCCGGCGAGCCGTCGACCGAGTAGCGGTGCTGGTAGTTGACGTCGGTCAGGGGCTTGAGCTTCGCGAAAGCCTGGCGCGGGATGAAGGCCCATGCCTCCCTGCCATTGGCCGCGTCGAAGGCGTGCAGCATGCCGTCGTTGCCGCCGATGTAGACCATCGGCTGGCGTGAGGCTGTCGAGGTGCGGTAGCTGCTGAACGCCACAGACTCGATGCTGTTGGAGTGGCGCGCGGTCGAGGCGCCGACGAACAGCGGCGCCGAGAATATGAAGTCACCGAGAGCCGATAGCGGGTCGCGGTTGCGGAATGGCCCTCCGTTGCGCACCTCGAGCGAGCGCTCGCCGCGCAGGTAGTCGAGCCGGCGCTGCCCCGTCTGTGCGACACCGTCGGGTGCGAGCTGAGACTTGCGGTTCGTGTCGAGCGCGTCCCACGTGAACGCCACAGCCGTGCCGTCTGTGTTCTGCGCAGCGATCAGGCGGTCCGCAGGCTTCGGCAGAGCGTTGGCGGCCGACCACTCGAAGTCGCCGATCGAGCCGTCCTGGTTGATCCGCCAGGCCTTGAGGTTGCCCGACCACAGCGAGGAGGTGAACTCGGCGTTGAACACCAGGGTGTCCTCGCGGATCACGCTGGCATTGACCGCCGCCGCCGAGATCGAGCCCGAACGCTCGATAATGCTGGAGAAGGCCTTGCCGAGCTGCGACTTCAGGGTCAGTGCGTTGGTCACAAGGAAGTAGTTGTCGGGAATGCCGTTGCCTGCGCCATCGGCACCGTCCGAGTCCCATTCCTTCTGCAGATCGGGTAGGCCGTTGTTGTTGCTGTCCTGGAAGCCACCCCACTTGGCGGCGAACCACAGCGGGTCCTTCAGCACCGTGGCGCCGGAGGTCGTGCCCGGCGCGAACGTGCGCGTGGCGTTCAACGGCAGCGGCTGACCATCGTTCCAGTTGCCGCCCGGCGGCTGCCCCGGCGGCGTGTCGAGGAAGTACTGCACGTCGCCGCCCGCCGAGGTGTCGAGGTCGCGGACCTCGAGGTAGGTGCCGTCTGCGGTCGTGCCGTCGATCACGTAGCCCATGTGCTGGATGATGCTACCGGCGGCATACGCCGAGGTCAGCGTCAGGGTCAGGGTTTCGGTGGACGGTGGACTAGCCCCAGGATTCACCTGCCAGGCGTAGCGGACGATCGCATCCATGTCGTGGTCCGCGCCCTGCTCGACGTCTTCGAAGTTGACGCGGAAGACGCCGGAGCTCATGTCCGGTGCCATCGACTCGATGTAGAAGTCGACGATCTGGTTGGTCGGCTGGAATCCCGTCAGACGATCGGCATTGATGCCGTTGCCGCCCACCGACTTGGCGAACGGCACCAGCGTGATGCGCCGCCCCGCGACCGGGATCTCGATACGTGGCAGTGGCGAGGCGAGGGCGACCGCGAAGGTCTGGACGCGTTGGGTGCCGGCGACGCTGTTGAGATCCTTGGTGTTGCCGTAGTAGGCCACCGCAGCCGACGTCCAGCTGCCCTGCTTGGTCGGCTCCTCCGGCGCGAGGCCGCGGATGTTGCCGAAGCTGGTCACGCTCTTCGGCGTGGGCGAGCCATCGTAGAGCGAGCCCGACTGGCCGATGAAGTGTTCGGCCGAGCCGCCGGTCTCGCCGTTCCAGATGGTCTGCCCGAGCGTGCTGACGTTCAGTGTACCCAGGGTGTTGCCGAAGCTGCCGAAGGTCGTGCCGGGCACCTGGTCGGAATCGAACGACGGCGCGTCGCTGACCACGGTCATGAACGGCTTGGCGCAGGCGGGCTTACCGGTGCCGTAGGGGTTGTCCCAGGTCGCGCGCGAGAGGCCGAGGGAGGCATCGGGGTTGCCGGTCGCGCTGATCGCGAATGCGGCGGTCGCCGAGCCCTTGCCGGCGTAGTAGCGCAGCGCCTCGTACATCATTTCGCCTATCGGATTGCCCCACATGCGGCAGCGACCGCTCGAAATCGGGCCGTTGGTGATCCAGCCGCAGTTGTCGGCTCCGTCGGTGTACTCGTAGTTGCCGCCGAAGCCGGTCGTGCGCAGCCCGTTCAGCGTCCTGATGATGCCGGGGGCGACGTTGGTGAACGTGCCGTCGGCGGCGTTCACCTCGTCGCGGAACGTGCCCATCGCCTTGCGCAGCACACCGCCGTCGGTGTTCTTCTGATACGAGCCCGTGATCAGGCCGAACAGCATCGTGTCCGGCTCGCCGTAGTCGTGCAGCAGCCCGGTGGGCTTGTAGTTGCCGTCAGGGTACTGGCGGCAGCCGGAATCGTCGCTGGAGTCGCCGGCGACGAAGTCCGAGCCCGCCACGCAGACCTGGACGCGGACGACGTAGTCGGTGGGGTTGATCGTGCCGGAGATCGTATCGCTGCCGGCGACCGGACGCTCCTTGCTGACCCACTCCCAGACCGGCTCGCTGCGGTTGGTGGCGACGCGGAAGCGCGGCAGCTGGTTGGAGTCGTTCAGCAGGGTCGTGTTCGCGAACAGGTGCCGACGATTGGCGTTCGGCGCGGTGAGCGGCGCGTATTGGGCGATGTCGTAGCCGTCGACGGTCACGCTGGTGTAGCTCTTGCCCCAGCTGTGCGCATCCTGCGGGATGTGAGTGCGCTCGAGCACCGTCTCCGTGGCCGAGTCGACGATCCGGCGGCCGCCGTACAGAACCTTGCGCAGCGCATCGATGCGCGCCGTGGTCATGTAGTTCAGCCAGTTGCCGCTCCACTTGTTGCTGCATGTGTTGCCGGGCTGGCCGGCACCGCCCGCCGGCTGGAAACGGCTGCTGGAATAGTCGTAACAGGTCTGCGAGTCGAAATAGCCGTAGTAGGTGATCGATGGCTTGAAGCCGACGTCGAGATAGCCGTCGCCGTCGAGGTCCGAGGCGTCGTTGTAGGCCTCGTAATAGAGCTTGTGATCGCGGCCGACGACCAGCATGTTGAGCGGCGCGACGTTCTCGTTGAGGAAGATCGGCACATCGCGCAGGTTCAGCGGCGCGGTCGTGGCGGACTGGATCGCGAGCATCGACCACGCTGACATCACGGCAAGCACGGCGAGCTTGTGCGAGGGTATGCGGAACGTCATGGCGATGGCTCCAGAGGGTGGAGTCGATGTCACTCGGGTTTGGCGTAGGTGGTCTGCAGCACGGTGTTGGTCGCGCCGGACGCTCCGGTCGAGCGGGAAGTGACCTGGTAGAACATGCGTCCGCCCGGGTCGTCGACCACCAGCGGACCGACGAACGCGAGTTCCTCGCGGACGAAACGCGGATCCTCGGCGAGTTCCTCGATCTCCTGCTCGTCGTCTTCGCCGAACTCCTGCGCCTGGTTGTTCCACCAGTCCTCGTCCTGGTCGTTCAGGACCGGCAGGATTCCCTGGGGCCGCACGCAGTCAGGATCGTTGCAGGCGACGATCGCCGGCGCGTCCCAGAGCAACTGCTCGGCGTCGCGCAGCGCGGCCTCCGCGCCCTGGAAGGCGAGGTTCAGATCGCGAGTGTTGCCCGCCATGCGCTCCTGCATGCGGGTGATCTGCATGACCGACACGCCGATCACGGTCAGCACCAGCAGCAGCAGCAGTGAGGTCACGAGGATCGCGCCACGCTCGCGGCGCGAAGGGAGGATGCGATCGATGCGCGGCTTCATCATCATGGGCCTCGGCAGTCCGGTCAGATCGTGTCGGTCGCGCGGTTGCGGAGCGTGGCGGTGGTGGTGAACATGATCCGCGGCCGGCGGTCGTCGAATGGTCCGACCTCCGTGCCGAGCATGTCCCAGGTCTGGTCGCCGGCCTCGTCGACGCCGTCGTCCGGCGAGCGCATCAGCACCGCGAGCGTCACCGAGATGACGTTGTTCCAGTCGGCGACCGCGTCGGCGTCGCGATACACGTCGACCAGCAGGTCATCGTTCGTGTCCTCGCCATACTGGATCTCGAGGCGCTCGACACCCTCGACCAGCTCCTGCGGCGGGCGGTTGCCGACGATGCGCCACAGCGCGGGGCCGCGGCCGGTTGCGCTGTCACGGACGTAGTAGACGACCGTCTCGACCGCGGTCACCAGCGAACCCTGGCGGTAGACGGGAAAACTCGTGGCGGTGTTCTGCGGGGTCTGCACCGTATCGGGGACCGCGAGTTCGCCGGTGCCGCGGTTCAGGTCCGCGGTGGTGCCGGCATCGGCGACGGCGCTCGAGTTGGTGAAGACGTTGGCATACTCGCAGTCGCTGATGATCAGCGGCGTGCCGGCGGGGAAGCCCGTGCCGTCCGGTTTCTCGATGGGGATCGCGCTGGTGCCTCCGGCGAACGCGACGCTGGTACGCAACGGCGGCAGCTCGCTGACCAGTGTGCGCACGACCAGGATGTCGTTGACCGCAGTGGCGCCGGGGATGACCGTGGCGTCGAGCGCCGGCGCGAAGCTGCCGTCGGTGCCCTCGAAGCCTGCCACGGGGCGCGCGAAGTCGTAGCGCAGAGCGGTGGCGTTGGCCAGGGAGTTGCGGAAGCGCTCCGGGCGGATCGGCCGTGCACAACCCGGGTTGCCGGCGCTGCGCAGGTCGCGCAGGATCAGCTCGACGCTGGCGCGGGCGTACTCCTGCAGGCGTGCGACCCGGGCGTTCTCGTCGTAGGTGATCCGCGAGGTATAGAGCACCGACAGTACGCCGGCGAGCAGCAGCAGGCTGATGGTCATCGCGACCATGAGCTCGACGACGCTGAAGCCGGTCTGCCGCAGGCGCTTCACAGGCGGGTCCTCATCGCGAACTCCAGTGCGTCGTCCTGGCCGCGCGAGTCGTCCCAGCGGATGGTGATGGTCACGGTCGCGGCGGCAGCGTTGGTCACGATCTGCGCGTCCGGCGCATCCTCGTCCTCGCCGCTGGCTCCGGCCGGCAGCGTCGCGGCAAGCCGGGCCTTCCAGAGCGCGATGTCGTTCTCGGCGACCGTCGCCGGCGCCCCGGGAGCGGCGTCGCCGTACTCCATGTCGTAGTCGCCGTCGAGCGCGGCACGACGGTTGGCGCGCATCCGGTCGGCGATGTCCTGGGCGAGGAAGGTGGCCTGCGTGCGCTGGAAGGCGCCGTTGCTGGCCTGCAGGCTCGAGAGCTGCATCGCGGCGACGCCGAGCAGACCGATCGACAGCACGAGCAGCGCGATCAGCGATTCGATCAGCGTGAAGCCGCTGTCGCGGTGGTGCGGTCGAGTGGGGACGGCGCGAGGATACATCGGGCGGTCTCCGTTGGGTTCAGGGGCAGCCGATCCGGTCGTTGCGGATCGAGCCGATGCCGTTGACCTGGATGCGGCGCGCGCGCTGCGTGCCGCTTTCGCAGGAGGTCGAGTAGACGAGGTAGGTCTTGGTGACCGCCGTCGGCTGGACGAGGCCGGTCGCCGTGAAGGTGACGCGTTCGGCGCCGGCGCCGGCGGTCATGATGGCGACGTTGCCGTCGCCGGGGCCGCGCCACTGCTGCAGGATGTCCTCGGTGTCCTGGCGCGTGCCGTCGCCATTGGTGTCGAGGAACGCGAACCAGCCGCCGGGCCAGGCCGCGGTGTTGCCGCATTCGTCGAACGTCGAGGTCGAGCAGACGCTCACGGGCGTGGCACGCCGGATTGCCTCGCTGCGGCCATAGTTCAGCGCGGTGATCAGGTCGTTCTGGGCGGCGGTCACGCGCGTGTTGCGGCCGTACTCCTGGAAGGAGGGCACGGCCAGGCTGACCAGGATGCCCGTGATGGTGAGTCCGACCATCAGCTCGAACAGGGTGAAGCCGGTTTGACGGAGTTTCATGTCTCCATGATGCGGATGGTGCAAGGAGCGTTTGGCGATATCCGACGAGCGGGTCCGAATGCCCGATTGTCGGCAGCGCGGTGTGATGCACTTCTCGCCGCCGCTGCGACATAATCGACTGGCTCGCGAGCGGCTGGCCGGTCTGGCCGACGCGGCCCGGTGGCTGAAGTCCCAAGGCGGTCGAGGAGATCCCCTCATGCTCGAACTCAAGCACGACCTGAAGCTCGCCAAGACCCGCGACGAAAAGGCACGGATGAACTTCGTCTCCGGGCTGCGCAGCTACGTCCTCAATGACATGGCCAACGGCATGCGCACCGTCTGGGATGCGCAGGTGGAGCCCGGCTTCCGCCGCGCGAAGAGGCGCGGCCCCAAGGACGGCCTGGAGGTGCACCGGGCCATCGGGCCGAACGAGTATTTCAAGTTCTATTCGAGCCTGCGCGTGACCGCGCAGGACATGGTTTGGCAGTCGGTGTTCCGCCGCTCGATCGGCAGCGCGACGCGCTCAAGAACAAGGCCGGCGAGCTCGACCGGCGCATGCGCCTCGGCTCGCTGACGCTGCAGCCCGGCTTCGAGGTGCTGCGCACGGTTTCCGCGATCGACGTGCACCTCATGGCCGGCAACTACGACGGCGAGTACGATACCGACGATCTGACCGCCGGTGCGCTCTGCGACAACGGCCTGGCGGTGTTCTCGTTCGGCCTCATGGGCCAGAACCTCGACGACATCGGCCAGTCGATCGCTGGCTTCATCCGGCGCAAGTACCCGGACTTCCACCCGCGCAAGGGCATCGAGAAGATCTTCGCCGAGGCGCGCTGCGTGCTGAAGCCGGGCGGGCTGATGCTGCACATGGAGCTGCCGCCGAACTCGCAGCTCTCGCCCTACGATGCGTTCTATCTCGACTGGGATTCGTTCTACAACAACGAGCCGTTCCACAAGCCCTTCCGCGACCTGAAGCCCGAGGAGCTCTGCCGGCGCGCGGGCTTCGACCGCAGGAAATACGTGCAGTTCGTGATACCTTCGGTCGGCTGGTACGGCAAGCAGGTCTGGTCCGAGGCGGTCGAGCGCCAGGACGACGTCGACAGCGACAAGACCGGCCGTCTGACCGACGGCGTGCGCTGGTATTGCTTCGGCGCTTGGAAGTGAGTGGAGCGAGAGCCGATGAGTGAAGCGATCACCGGTAAGCGACCCCTGCGGCGTACCATCCGCGGCGGCCGGCCGTTCTTCTTCGAAGACGGTGCGATCGACAAGGTCCTGAACATGGTCGTGACGCTCGGCAGCGAGGTCTGGGCGCTGCGCGAGCGGCTCGCGGCCGTCGAGGCGCTGCAGGTGCGGCGCGGCCAGCTCGGCGAGGGCGAAGTGGACGGCTACGAGTTCACGGCCGAACAGGAGTCGCGTCTCGCGATCGATCGCAAGGAGTTCATCGACAACCTGTTCCGCATACTGCAGGAGCAGGTGCAGAAGGCCGCGGCCGGGGTGCGTACGGCGCGCGCGCCGCAGCGTGCGGGCGTCAGGACGGCGAGCACCGCCCCGAAGACGGCGCTGCCGAAACCTGCGCCCAAGACCGGGGCCCGGAGCACAAAGGCGTCGAAAGCAACGGCCTCGAGGGCGACAGCCTCGAAAATGCCGAGGAACGAACGGCGGAGCGGCGCCAAGCCGCGGAGTCGCGCATGACACTCTTCATCTTGCTGCTGCTGGCCGCTCTGGTGCTGGTGCTGATCTCCGGCTACAACCGGCTGGTCGCCGGCCGCAACGCCTACAAGAACGCCTTCGCCCAGATCGATGTGCAGCTCACGCGGCGCTACGACCTGATCCCTAACCTCGTCGAGGTCGCCCGCAAGTACCTCGCGCACGAGCGCGAGACGCTGGAGGCGGTGATCCGCGCGCGCAACTCGGCGCTCGAGGGACTGAGGCTCGCCGCGGGCGCGCCGGGCAGCCCGGCCGCGATGCAGGCGCTCGAGGGCGCGGAGGCACAGCTCGGCACTGCGATGGGCCGCCTGTTCGCGGTCGCCGAGGCCTACCCCGAGCTCAAGGCGAACACAACGATGATACAGCTCAGCGAGGAGCTGACCTCGACCGAGAACAAGGTCGCGTTCTCGCGCCAGGCGTACAACGACGCGGTGATGCACTACAACAATCTGCGCGAGATGTTCCCGAGCAATCTCGTCGCCAGCATGTTCTCGTTCGAGGCGGCGCGGCTGCTCGACATCACCCGGCCCGAGGCGCGCGAGGTGCCCAAGGTCTCTTTCGGCTGAGCTCGCGCGCCGCGGCCATGGGTGGCCTGCTGCCTGCCGGCCCTGGCCGCGGTCACGGCTACGGTTGCGGCCATGGTCACGGTCATGGTCATGGCTACGGTTGCCGCCATGGTCACGAACATGGCTATGGCCGTGGTGTGCCTGATCGCCTGCGTTCATCGGTCGAGGCCGCGGCCTCCCGCAGGCCATGAATTTCTACGAGCGCCAGGCGGCTGCGCGTCGCAGCTCCCGCTGGCTGCTGCTGGCCTTCACGATCGCGGTGGCGCTGGTCGTCGCCGTGCTGAGCTGGGCGGTGCTGCTGGTGCTCGGTTTCGACGATCCGCGGCCCGTCGCGGAGCTCGCCCGTGACGAGCCCGCCCTGGCGTTGTCCACGTCGCTGTTCTGGCTGCTGGTCATCATGGGCGCGAGCACCTGGCGCAGCCTGAGTCTGCGCGACGGTGGCGGGGTCGTGGCACGGGCGCTGGGCGGCACGCGCGTCGATCGCACGACCGCGGATCCCGACCTGCGGCGGCTGCGCAACGTCGTCGAGGAAATGGCGATCGCCTCCGGCGTGCCGGTGCCCGAGATCTACGTGCTCGATCGCGAGGTCGCGATCAACGCGTTCGCCGCGGGGCATGCGCCGGCGAACGCGGCGATCGCGGTCACGCGCGGCACCTTGACGCGGCTCGATCGCGAGGAGCTGCAGGGCGTGATCGCGCACGAGTTCAGCCACATCCTCAATGGCGACATGCGGCTGAACCTGCGGTTGATCGGCTGGCTGTTCGGCCTGCTGGTCATCGCGCTGCTCGGGCGGATGCTGCTGCGCGTCGCGCCCGGGAGCGACGACCGGCGCGGTGCAGCGGTCCTGGTCGTGATCGGTGCCGCGCTCTTCCTGCTCGGCTCGCTGGGCCGCGGGCTCGGCCGGCTGATCCAGGCCGCCGTGTCGCGCCAGCGCGAGCGCCTGGCCGATGCGTCTGCGGTGCAGTTCACGCGCAACCCCGCTGGCCTGAAGGGCGCGCTGCTGAAGATCGCGGCGCTGCCGGTGGCCGGCCGGCTCGGGACCGCGCGCGCCGACGAGATCGCGCACATGCTGTTCGTGCCGGGTCTCGCTACGCTGTTCGCGACCCATCCTTCACTCGCCGAGCGCATCGCCACGCTCGATCCGGCGATCCGGCCGGAACGGCTGGCCGAAGTCGCCGCTGCCCACCAGCGCGCCTGGGAGCAAAGCCGTCCGCCCGCGGAGGCCGCGCGCCCCGCGGCTGCGCCCACGGCTGCGGCGCAGCGCCTCGAGGCCCTGCTGGTGCCCGCGATCGCCGCCGAGGTCGCGGCCTCGGTCGGCAACCCGGACACGGTGCAGATCGCCCAGGCCCATGCGCTGCGGCTCGCGCTGCCGGCCGGGCTCACCGCGGCCTCGGAATCGCCCGAGCGCTCATGCGCACTGCTGCTCGCGACGTTGCTGTCGCGCACGCCGGCCGAGGCGACGGCGCAGGGTGCGGCGATCGCTGCCGCGCTCGGTGCAGAAGTCGCATCGGCGGTGGAGGCCGCGGCAGACCTCGCGGGTACGCTGCCGCGGCTGCTGCGGCTGCCGGCGGTCTGCGACCTGTTCCCGGCGCTGCGGCGTCTGCCGCGCGCGGAGCGCGTGCGTCTGGCGGGTCTGGTGCAGCGGCTCGCCGCCGTCGATCACGAGATCGACATCTACGAATTCTGCCTGCACCGGCTGGTCTACAACTCGCTGGTCGATCAGCTCGATGCGCGCGAGGCCCATGGCGGCGGTGCGCTCGGCACCTCGTTCGCCGCCGTCGGGATCCTCTTTTCGGTGCTTGCGGCCCACGGCAGTTCGGGCGACCCCGCCGCGGCCTTCGGGGCCGGTGTGGCGCATGTGCTGCCCGGACCGCGGCGCCCGGTGCTGGAAGTCCCGAGCGACTGGCCGCGGCGGCTGTGGACCGCGCTGACGCGGCTCGAAGCCCTGCATCCGCAGGCCAAGCGCACGCTGGTCGAGGCGCTGGTGGTCACGATCTCCCACGACCAGCAGCTCACGGTCGCCGA